>NZ_JBTOLC010000019.1:0-121920 GCF_054551825.1 Streptomyces sp. L500 | reverse complement strand
CGTCACGAATGTATGTCACCACCCGACCGACGGAGCCCGAGACGGGCCTGCTGGGCGCGGCCCGGCGCGTGGAGTGACGCCCGGCTCCACCGGCGCGGGAGCGGTGTCGCCGCCTCCGCGCGGGGAAGCCTTGCCGCACCGAGGGGCGGACGGTGGGGCGGGGGCGGACCTGCCGCGGAGATGCGGATGACGATTAGTCTGTAAGAACGTACGCACGCACTGGAGAACCCGACGCCGGTCCTGTCCTGCGACAGATGGGGAAATCCGGGCGGTCGGGGCGACAGTAACGGTCGGCCCCGCCAGCTGAGTCCACCGAATCCATGGGCAGCCGACCACACCAGCAGGAGGCATTGTGAGCAGCGATCGGGACGAGATCCGAGCGGCCGGGAAGACAGCCGGCGAGGACCGGCCCGACGCCGAGCACCGGCCGGGATTCGAACACGAGCCCGAGCACACGGGTGAGTTCACCATCGACTACACGCCGCCCGCGTGGTACACGCAGGGCGCGCCGGCGGCGCCGGTCGCTCCGAGTGCGCCGGTCGCTCCGGCCGCGCCGAGCACTCCGATTGCGCCGAGTGCGCCGGTCGCGCCCGTTCCGTCCGCTTCGGGCAGCGGGAGCGACGAGGTGCGGGCCGCGACGGCTCCGGCGTCCACGCCCGCACCTGCACAGGCACCGGCACCTGCGCCCGCACCCGCCGAGGCTCCGGCGTCCGCCTGGACCCCGCCTCCCGCGCCCCATGCCTCCCTCCCGCCGCTGCCGCCCAACTTCCCGCCGGCGGCCCAGCAGACCCCTCCCCCGGCCGCCTGGCCACCGCCCCCGCAGGCGCCGTACCCCGCCGTGCCCGGCCACGGGATGCCGCACCCCGAGGCGGACGCGCCGGCCGCGCCGCCGCAGGACGCCGCCCGCGCCGAGGCCCCGGCGGACGCCCCGGCGGCGGAGAGCGCCGCGCCCGCCGACGAGCAGCCCGCGCCGTCCGGCGCCCCGACCGGCCCTGACAGCACGTCGGCCGCCGCTCCGACCGGTGACGGCGCCCCCGCCGCCCCCGCCACCCCGAGCGCGCCCACCGGACTCGACAGCGCGCCGGCCACGCCTCCGGCCGATGACGGCACCTCTTCCGCCGTCCCCGCGCCGACCGGCCTCGACGTCGCGCCCGCCGCCGCTCCGACCGTCGATGGCGCCCCTGCCTTCCCGGACGCACCGGCCTTCCCTGCCGTCCCCGGCATGCCGAGCGCGCCCGCCGCCCCGACGGGCGACGGCACCCCTGACGTCCCCGCCGCCCCCGCCGTCCCGGGCACTCCGCCCGCGCCGACGGGCCTCGACGCCTCGTCCGCCGTCGCCCCGACCAGTGACGGCGCCCCGGCCGTCCCTGGCGCCCCCAGCGCGTCGAGCGCTCCCGGCGCCCCTGCCGTGCCCGGCGCCCCCAGTGCCCCCGCGCCCTGGGGCGCGCCCGCCGCGCCCGCCCCGCACGGGGCGCCGGGAGTGCCGCCCGCGCCCGTGGCGGAGGGGCCCGGCGTGGCCCTGCCGCAGCCGGTGCCGGGCATGCCCGGCATGCCGGGTGCGTCCGCACCGCCCGGGATGCCCGTTCCCAACGCGGCTCCGCCGCAGGGCGGTTACGGCTACCCGCGTCCCGAGGCGGCGCCCGTGCCGCCGTCGTACGACGGATACGGCTACCCCCGTCCCGACGGCGCGGCCATGCCGCCCGCGCCCGCCCCCCAGGCCGGCTACGGCTACCCGCAGCCGCCCGCGCCCGCGGAGCCCAACGGGTACCCCGGCGCGCTCCCGCCCGCCGCCGCGCCCGGCGGCGCACCCGGGGCGTACGCACAACCCGGCGCGCCCATGCCCGGCGCCCTCCCGCCGGCCATGGACCCGGCGGCGCACCCGGGCGCGTACCCCGCCCAGGCCCCCGTCCAAGCCCCTGGTCAGGCCCCCGGCCAGCCCGGTGTCCCCGAGGCCCCCCTCGACCCCCGGGCCGGTGGCTGGCCGACCGTGACGCCGGAGCAGCGGCAGCGGTCCGTGCACGGCGCTCCGCTCGGTTTCACGGCGGCGGTCGAGCTGTCCTCGGAGCGGCTGCTGAAGGCGAAGCAGAAGCCGAAGAAGCAGAACCCGGCGGCCCGCTTCAAGTTCGGCGCCAAGAAGGAGGAGGCCGAGCGGCAGCGCAAGCTGGAGCTGATCCGTACGCCCGTCCTGTCCTGCTACCGCATCGCCGTCATCAGCCTCAAGGGCGGCGTCGGCAAGACGACGACCACCACCGCCCTCGGGGCGACGCTGGCCACCGAGCGCCAGGACAAGATCCTCGCGATCGACGCCAACCCCGACGCCGGTACGCTCGGCCGCCGGGTGCGCCGGGAGACGGGCGCGACCATCCGCGACCTCGTCCAGGCCATCCCGCACCTCAACAGCTACATGGACATCCGCCGTTACACGTCCCAGGCGCCCTCCGGACTGGAGATCATCGCCAATGACGTGGACCCGGCCGTCTCCACGACCTTCAACGACGAGGACTACCGGCGCGCCATAGACGTGCTGGGCAAGCAGTACCCGATCATCCTCACCGACTCGGGCACCGGCCTCCTCTACAGCGCCATGCGCGGGGTCCTCGACCTCGCCGACCAGCTGATCATCATCTCCACGCCGTCCGTGGACGGCGCGAGCAGCGCCAGCACCACCCTCGACTGGCTCGCCGCGCACGGCTACGGCGAGCTGGTGTCGCGGAGCATCACCGTGATCTCCGGGGTCCGGGAGACCGGCAAGATGATCAAGGTCGAGGACATCGTGTCGCACTTCGAGACGCGCTGCCGGGGCGTCGTGGTCGTGCCGTTCGACGAGCACCTGGCCACCGGCGCCGAGGTCGACCTGGAGATGATGCGGCCGAAGACGCGGGAGGCGTACTTCCACCTCTCCGCCATGGTCGCCGAGGACTTCGTCCGCGCCCAGCAGCAACAGGGCCTGTACGCGGCGCCCCACCAGGCCCCGCCGATGCCGGGCGGCTACGCTCCCCAGCCCGCGCCCGAGGCGCAGTACAACCCCTACGGGCAGGGCATGCCCCAGGCCCAGCCGGGGAGCCCGTACGCCCAGCCCCAGCAGCAGCCTCACCCGCAGCCGCAGCCGCCCCAGCAGGACGGCTGGGCCCTGCCGCCGCAGCAGTAAGCGCTGACACAGCGCAGGGCCCCGGGCACGAGGTACGTGCCCGGGGCCCTGCGCTGTCTCGTGTCCCGGCTAGCCCGCGACGACCGCGGCCTCGTGCGCGGCGACCAGGTCGCGCGCCTGCTTCACGTCCTCGGCCATGCGGTCCAGCAGCGCGTCGATGGACGCGAACTTCTCCATGCCGCGCAGATACGCGAGGAAGTCCACGGCCGCGTGCATCCCGTACAGGTCGAGGCCGACGCGGTCGATGGCGTAGGCCTCGACCGTCCGCTCGGTCGCGTCGAACTGCACGTTCGTGCCGACCGAGATGGCGGCGGGCATGGCCTCGCCGTCGACGGTCAGCCAGCCCGCGTACACGCCGTCGGCCGGGATCGCGGTGTGCGGCAGCGTCTCCACGTTGGCCGTGGGGAAGCCGAGCTCGCGACCGCGCTGGGCCCCGCGCACGACGACGCCCTCCACGCGGTGCGGCCGGCCGAGGATCTCCATGGCGCCCGCCACGTCGCCCTCGGCGACCAGGCGCCGGGTCAGCGTCGAGGAGAACGGCAGCCCGCCGCCCGCCTCGCCCGAGACGTGGAGGTCGATGACCTCGACGTCGAAGTCGTAGGTGCCGCCGAGCTCCTGGAGGAAGTCGACGTTGCCCGCCGCGCGGTGGCCGAAGCGGAAGTTGGGGCCCTCGACGACGAGCTTGGCGTGCAGCTTGTCGACCAGCACCTTGACCACGAACTCGGCGGGCGACAGCTTCGAGAACTCCGCCGTGAACGGCAGGACCAGCACCGCGTCCACGCCCAGCTCGGCGATCAGCTCCGCGCGCCGGTGGTGGGGCGCCAGCAGCGGCGGGTGGCTGCCGGGGCGCACGACCTCGCTGGGGTGCGGGTCGAAGGTGACCACGACCGAGGGAACGCCCAGCGTCCTCGCCCGCTCCACCGCACGACCGATGATCAACTGGTGCCCGCGGTGCACGCCGTCGTACGAGCCGATGGTGACGACGCTGCGCCCCCAGTCCTGGGGGATGTCCTCCAAGCCACGCCAGCGCTGCACTGTCCCCGCTCCTCGCCCGAACCCGAACCTTTGTCTGTCTGATGACGCAGGTCTAAGAGTGCCATGCCGGTTGGCGGCGTCCCGCATCGGCCGGTGCGGTGCCGGTCACGTCGGCTGGGTGCGTGGGATCCGACGCGCCCCCCTGACCCCCTCCACCCCCCTTCTCACGCCCCGCGGTCAGGCGGATACGGGCGCTCGGGCCCACGACCACGGCCCATTGGGCCGGCGCGGATTTCAGCCAACCGCGAACCTGGCCGCCGAAGACCGGGATCTCCCGGGCGAGCTGGGTCAGTCTCCGGTCGAAGCAGGCGGCGCCCTCGGGCGTGCGGGCCATCAGCAGGCCGGTGCGGTGCACGAGGTCGCGCGTGCGGGCCTCGGTGCGCTCGGCCGCGCCCGCGGCCACCGCGCGCAGCAGGGTGTCGAGGACGGTGGCGTCGCGCTCGTACGGCCCGTACTCCTCGCGCTCCATCAGCACCTCGAGCAGCTCCTGGCGCAGCGGGCGCGACACGGGCGTGCCGGGGTCGGCGAGCACGGGCGCGAGGGCGCGGCGCACCTGGGGCGTCCCGGTGCGCAGCAGGTCGACGACGAGCGGGAAGAGCACGGAACGGGTGGCGAGGCCGTACTCCAGGCGGCGGTCGACGAATTCGGCGGCGTTGGCCGCGCCCTCGGGGCGGTGGTCGACGTGCTCGCGCACCAGCGTGGTGATCCGGCGGGCCAGGGTGGCGGGGGCGGAGATCCCGGCGAGGGTGCGCAGCACGGCCGCGGGCCGCTCCCCCGGCTCGTACAGGCGCGCCCGGAAGACGTCGAGCACCTGGTCGGGATGGGTGTCGAGGGCGGGGGCGAGCAGGTCGGGCGGGAGGTCGGGGTCGCCCGTGGCGAAGGCCGCCAGGGCCTGCGGGAGGTGCTTGGCGCGGGTCTCGGGGTCGCGGACGAGCAGGGCGAGCGCGGTGCCGTGGAGGGTGCCCTCGTCGGGCCGCTCCAGGAGGGCGAGCGCGGCGTAGCGCAGCAGCTGCCGGTCGGCGGACGTGACGACGTGCGGGGCGGTGCGCAGCGCGTACGCGGCGGCGGCGACGTGGCGTTCGACGCGGTCGTCGTGGGCCCAGCGGTCGACGGCCCGGCACAGCGCGGACGGCTCGTCCTCGGCCAGGGCGGCCAGCAGTTCGTCGGCCCGGGGGTGGGCGGCCTCCACCAGCGCCTCGGTCAGGTCGTCCACGGCCCGGCGGCGGTGGGTGTGGAGGAGGGCCTGGGCGGCGGTGGCGACGGTGAGGCGGACCCTGGCCCCGGCGGGGGTGATCTGCAGGGGGCGCTCGTCGGCGAACCAGCGGCACAGCAGGGGCTGCGCGGCGCAGGGGTCGGCGGTGAAGAGGGTGACGACGGCGGTCAGGAACCGGTCGGCGAGCGCCGCGTGGGCGTCGCCGCCGGACGCGCGCCGCCGGGCGGGCGGAGCGGTGCCCGCGCCGTCGCCCTGCCGGACGGGCTCCTCCGGCTCCGTCCTCGCCTCGGGGGCGACGGGCTCGGCCGTCTCGACCATCTCGGCCGTCTCGACGGGCCCGTCGGCGCCGTCGGCGCCGTCGGGCTCCTGCGCGTCGGCGGAACGGGTCCGGGCCCACGCGTCCGACCATCCCTCGCTGTACGGCACCCCGGACTCATGAGGCTCGTGGGACTCGTGGGGGTCATAGGGCTCGTGAGGTTCGACGGATTCCGGACGGGCGGAGGTGTAGGAGATGACACGCTCGTCCTCCGGGACAGCCTTCCGGGGCCGCCCCAGCACCGGGGAGCGCCCGGTGCCGTTCCGCGCCTCCTCCGCGCCCCTCCCCTGGCCGGGGACGCGTCCGGCCCGGCCGCCCCAGGGGGCGCGCGCGGTAGCGCCCGCGCCCTGCGCCGCGCCGCCACGGCCCCGGGCACCGGAGGCGCGGTCTCCCAGCCCGTCGGCCCAGTCGGACGCCTCCGGCTCGCCCCCGCCGCTCCCCGCGGCGTGCCACGCGGCACCGGCACAGGCCGCCGCCGGCCCCCCGCCCCGGCTCCCCGACCGGGACGACGCCCCGGCGCCCCGGGGCGCTCCCGCCTCTTCGGCGGCCCGAGCCGCGTCCGTCCCCCCGTACGTACCGTCGTGCGCACCGCCGTCCGAAGCGCCGGCGCCTCGGCCTGCGGCACCGGCCGCCGCGGCCGCCGCCGCCGACGTCCCACGACCCCTGCCCGACGTCGCCGGGCCGCCCTGCGCCGGGACCCGCCGGGCCCCACCGGCCTCCTGGGCCCCGTTCGCGCCTCTCCGGTGGGCACCGGATCCGGGAGCGGCGTCCCCGGCCGCGCCACCCGAGGCGCGCGCCCCCGCGCCACCCGCGCCCCCCGCTCCGGCCCGGGCCTCACCGCGCCCGTGCCCGCGCCCGCCGGAAGCGCGCGCCCCCTCCGCGTCCCCGTGCGACTGCGTCGGCACCGACGCCCGCGCCGGCCCGGCCGTCTGATCGTCCACCGACCCGGCCGCCGACCCGGCCCCCGATCCATCCGCCGAGCCGGCCGTCAGACCCTCCGCCGACGGGGAAGCCGACAACGCCGCCGCCTCCTGGGTCGCTCCCGGAGGCGGCCCGTCGGCCGGGATCAGGACGCGGAGGAGCTCCAGGCGGTCGGCCAGGCCGAGCGGCAGCCGGAGCCAGAACCAGGGGCCGAACTCCGCGAGGCCGCCCAGCGTGCGTCCGGCCTCGCTGTCGAAACCGCCGACGGCCAGGGAACGGGCCGTGACGCGCTCGGCGAGGAGGCGGAGCACGCCCAGGTACGGCGTGGCGTCGGGGACGCGCAGCAGGGTCTCGCCGAGGAGGTGGGCGGCCCACCAGGCGGGGTCGCCGAGGCGGCGCCCGGCGCCCTCCTCCTTGGCCTCGGCCTCCGCCGCCCGCTGGGAGAGGGTCTCGACGGCGTGGACGAGGGCGCTGAGGCGGCGGGAGAGCTCCGTCGGGCCCGAGCGCCGGGCGAGCAGGAGCATGGCCGCCAGGACGGGCCCGATCCGGTGGCGCGGGACCGGCAGCGGGCGCGGCGGCTCGGCCGGGCCCCCGCCGCGTTTGCGGCGGCCCTTCGCGCCGCCGCGGGCGGCGCCGGAGCCGGGCGGCGGCGGCACATGGCCGCCCGGTGTGGGCAGCGGGCCCTTGCCGCCCGTGCGGGAGGGCAGCCGCACAGCGGCCTCGGCGGGCGGGCCCGCCGGCTCGTACCAGCGGTGGACCAGCGCGTAGAGCGCGGCGTCGAGGTCCAGGTGGGAGCCCTGCACCCAGTCGGCGAACTCCTCGTGGGCGAAGCGGTAGCCGGAGCCGGCCGGGACGAGCAGGCCCTCCGTGAGGACGGCGGAGGCCCAGCCCGTGCGCCAGGGGAACAGCTCCTCGAACGCCTCCCGCTCCAGCTCCCCCTGCCCCGGTCCGAGGCAGCGCCGGGCGGCCTCGTGGACCTGCCCGGCCACCCGGGCCGCGAGCCGGCGGACGGCGGGGCCGCGCAGCGGCGGGCGGCGGGACGCGGCGAGGCGCACGGCGATGCGCAGGCAGATCAGGTCCAGATAGGCGGAGAACACGCCCCACCGGTCGGGGGCGGCCTCCCCCGTGCCGCCGGCGCCGACCGTCCCGTCGGGCAGCGCCGCGCGGACCTCGGCGAGCAGCCGCAGGGCGAGGGGGTGGGCGGCGTCGGCGGGGTCGACGGCGCCCGGCGGGATGCCGTAGGAGGCGCGGACCTCGGCGGCCTGCGCGGGGGTGAGCCCGGGCAGCCGGGAGCAGGGCGGCAGGGCCCGGGGGCCCGAGGGCGGGGGCAGGGCGCAGGGGCCACCGCCCGGGCGGTGGAGGACGCCGGGCGGGAAGAGGGCGCCTGCGGTCTCCCAGTGCTCGGGGCGGCAGGCGACGATCAGCCGGGAGGAGGTCTCCTCCAGCCAGCGGACCGTCGCGGTGGTCCAGGCGGGCAGGGCGTGGGCGAGGACGGGCGGCATCTCCTCGGGCCCGTCCAGGAGGACGAGCAGGGGGTGCCCGACCCGGCGGGCGAGCCCGGCGACGGCCTCGGGCGTGGCGGCGGCGGTGTCCCCGATGGTGCCGGCGGGGCCCGCCGAGGCGGTGACGATGCGCCCGGCGGCCTTGAGGGCCCGGGCGATCGCGTCCCGGAGGCTCTCGTCGCCCACGCGCAGGTCCGCGCCGCGCAGCCAGAGGGTGGGCGCGGGCTGGGCGCCGCGCGCCCGGCGGCCGGCGAGCGCGCCGAGCTCGGTGGTCCGGCCCGTGCCGGGGTCGCCCACGAGGCCGAGCACCAGGGCGTGGCTCTCCGCGCCGGGCTCGCCGTCGAGGAAGCGGGCGAACTCCCGCTCGGTCTCCGGGCGCTCCACGGGGTCGCGCCAGACGCGGGGGGTGACGACCGAGCCCAGGGCGGTGGCGGTGAGCTGGAGGGCGCCGGCCAGGTTGAGGTCGGGGCCGAAGGCGGGGACGGTGGCGGAGTTGCGGTCGAGGAGCTCCGCGAGCGCCCCGCCGGGGCAGGACGCCGCGGCGGCCCGCAGCGGGATGGCGAATCCGGCGGCCCGGCGCTCGGCCTGGAGCGCGGTACCGAGGACGGCGACGACCGCCCCCGTGCGGGCGTCGAAGACGGGCCCTCCGGTGGCCTCCTCGCCGAGCCGCAGCCCGGCGCGGCCGGACAGGGACAGCTCCAGCGCGGCGCCGAGGAGGTGGAAGCGGTCGGTGGCGGTGTAGGTGACCGGGACGTCACCGATGATCCGCGCGTCGTGCCAGCGCCCGGCACGCAGCCGGACGTCGTTGCCGCCCTCGAAGCTCACGGCCGCGGCGACCGGCAGCGGCGGGACGCACAGGCCCTCGGTGCGCACGAGCGCCAGGTCGTACTCGGGCAGCGGCGTGACGTTCTCCGCGCCGACGACGCAGGTCAGATCGCCCGAGGCGTGGAGCACCAGCCGCGCCAGGCCGTCGACGGCCTCATGGCTGGTGATCAGGGTGCCGCGGTCGTCGGCGAGGAATCCCGTGCCGCGTTCGCGCCCTGCGAGGTCGCGAATGCGTACGAGCGAATCCTCGGCATCGGTCCGCCGACCGTTCATCTCCGTCGAACCTCCCCGGCGTGCTTGGTCCTCACGACGGTAGGCAGCGGATGATCGGCGAAACCAGATCACATCCTGAACGCGCCCCCTTCCACCCCCCTGGTTCACTCCGAGCGCCTGCCCGTTGGGGTGAATCACCCGTCTCGGATGGATAGAGACCAGTGGGAGGGGGATCGTGGGGCGGGGAAGGCGTCGGGACGACGCGCTCCCCGCCCCACGGTGGTGTCCGTAGGGGACGGGCTCGCTAGGCGAAGACCGCCAGGCTCTTGGCCCGGCCGCCCTGGTTCTCCACGAGCACGAGGAAGCGGCCGTCGGGTCCGAAGACGGCGATCGGGCCGGTGGTGTCGAACAGCGGCACCTTGATCCGGACGCCGTTGCCCAGCAGCCGGGCCTGCTCCTCGTTCACGTCCCAGCGCTGGAACGCGGCGGACGCGGCCTCGGCGACGGGCATCACGGTCAGCTCCTCCTGGAGCTGATCGAGCGTGCGGGCGTCGCCGATCCCGTAGGGGCCGACGCGGGTGCGCCGCAGTGCCGTGAGGTGGCCGCCGACGCCCGTGTCGGCGCCCAGGTCACGGGCGAGCGCCCGGACGTAGGTGCCGGAGGAGCAGACGACGGACACCAGCAGGTCCTGCACCGGGGTGCCGTCCTCGGCCTGCGCCGGGATCACGGCGTGGAGGGTGAACGACGAGACGGTCACCGGCCGGGCGGGGATCTCGAAGTCCTCGCCCTCGCGCGCCCGCTTGTACGAGCGCACGCCGTCTATCTTGATCGCGCTGACCTTGGACGGGACCTGCATGATCGCGCCGGTGAGCTTGGCGATGCCCGCGTCGATGGCCTCCCGGGTGACCCCGGAGGCGTCGGTGGTGGAGGTGATCTCCCCCTCCGCGTCGTCGGTCACCGTGTTCTGCCCGAGGCGGATGGTGGCCACGTACTCCTTCTCGGTCAGCGCGAGGTGACCGAGGAGCTTGGTGGCCCGCTCGACGCCGAGGACGAGCACACCGGTCGCCATCGGGTCGAGCGTCCCCGCGTGGCCGACGCGCCGGGTGCGGGCGATGCCCCGCATCTTGGCGACGACGTCGTGCGAGGTGAAGCCGGCCGGCTTGTCGACGATGATCAAGCCGTCCGGACCGCTGTACTTCTCCTTCATCAGGCGCCGGCGCCCTTTTCGTCGCCCTCTTCCTCGTCCGGCTTGCGGTACGGGTCCGCGTCACCGGCGTAGGTGGCGCCCGAGGACGCCTGGCGCACCTGGGCGTCCGAGGCGCGCGCCTTGTCGAGGAGGTCCTCGATGGTCCGGGCGGTGTCCGGGAGGGCGTCCGCGACGAAGGTCAGCGTCGGCGTGAACTTGGTGCCCGCGGCCCGGCCGACCTCGGAGCGCAGGATGCCCTTGGCGCTCTCCAGTCCGGCCGCCGCGCTGGCACGCTCCTCGTCGTCGCCGTAGACCGTGTAGAAGACCGTAGCCTCCCGCAGGTCACCGGTGACCCGGGTGTCCGTGATGGTCACGTGCGAGCCGAGCCGCGGGTCCTTGATTCCGCGCTGCAGCTTCTGGGCGATGACCTCGCGGATGAGGTCCGCCAGCCTCTTCGCCCGCGCGTTGTCGGCCACTGGTCCGTCTCCTTCTCGTCTTCCTGCATTGTGCTCTCGGCGCCGCCGACGCGCTCAGTCGTCGTGCTCGCCGTGGAACCGCCGCCGTACCGACAGCAGCTCCACTTCGGGCCGTGCGGCGACCATGCGCTCGCAGCGGTCCAGTAGGTCCGTGAGGTGCCCCGGGTCCCCCGAGACCGCCGCCACACCGATGGTGGCCCTGCGGTGGAGGTCCTGGTCGCCGACCTCCGCCACGCTCACCGCGTACTTGCGGTGGAGCTCGGCGACGATCGGGCGGACGACGGAGCGCTTCTCCTTCAGCGACCGGACGTCACCGAGGAGGATGTCGAAGGACAGAGTCCCTACATACATATGGTGCGGGTGAAGCCCACCCGGGAGGCGTGAGGTGTTCCCGTACACGGTGTACGGACTCTTCGAACCGTACACGCAACGGCCGGGGCCGATCGACGGAAATATTTTCCGCCGACCGGCCCCGGTGGACGCTGTTGCGATCAGCCGCGCGGCTTCTCGCGCATCTCGTACGTCGCGATGACGTCGTCGACCTTGATGTCGTTGAAGTTTCCGAGGTTGATACCACCCTCGAAGCCTTCGCGGATCTCGGTGACGTCGTCCTTGAAGCGACGCAGACCGACGATGTTGAGCTCCTCCGCGATGACCTTGCCGTCGCGGATGAGGCGCGCCTTGGTGTTGCGCTTGACCTCGCCGGAGCGGATGAGAACACCCGCGATGTTGCCCAGCTTGGACGAGCGGAAGATCTCGCGGATCTCCGCCGTACCGAGCTCGACCTCTTCGTACTCCGGCTTCAGCATGCCCTTGAGGGCCGCCTCGATCTCCTCGATCGCCTGGTAGATGACCGAGTAGTACCGGACGTCGACGCCCTCGCGCTCGGCCATCTGCGTGGCACGGCCCTCTGCGCGGACGTTGAAGCCGATGACGATCGCGTCGGAGCCGGACGCCAGGTTGATGTCGGACTCGGTGACCGCACCCACGCCGCGGTGCAGCACGCGGATGTCGACCTCCTCGCCCACATCGAGCTGGAGCAGCGAGGACTCGAGAGCCTCGACCGAACCGGACGCGTCGCCCTTGATGATGAGGTTGAGCTGCTGGATCTCGCCGGCCTTGAGCACCTTGTCGAGGTCCTCGAGGGACACCCGGCGGGTGCGCTTGGCGAAGGCGGCGTTGCGCTCGCGCGCCGCGCGCTTCTCGGCGATCTGGCGGGCCGTACGGTCCTCGTCGACGACGAGGAAGTTGTCGCCGGCGCCCGGGACGTTGGTCAGACCCAGGACGAGGACCGGGGTCGACGGACCCGCCTCGTCCACGTTCTGGCCCTTGTCGTCGAGCATCGCGCGGACACGACCGTAGGCGTCACCGGCGACCATCGTGTCGCCGACGCGGAGGGTACCGCGCTGGACGAGGACGGTGGCCACGGCGCCGCGACCGCGGTCGAGGTGGGCCTCGATCGCGATGCCCTGCGCGTCCTGCTCCGCGTTGGCGCGCAGGTCGAGCGCGGCGTCGGCGGTGAGGACGACGGCCTCGAGCAGCTTGTCGATGTTCAGACCCTGCTTGGCGGAGATGTCGACGAACATCGTGTCGCCGCCGTACTCCTCGGCCACCAGACCGAACTCGGTCAGCTGACCGCGGACCTTGGTCGGGTCGGCGCCCTCGACGTCGATCTTGTTGACCGCGACCACGATCGGCACGTCGGCCGCCTTGGCGTGGTTCAGGGCCTCGATCGTCTGCGGCATGACACCGTCGTTGGCCGCCACCACGAGGATCGCGATGTCGGTCGACTTCGCACCACGGGCACGCATGGCGGTGAACGCCTCGTGACCCGGGGTGTCGATGAAGGTGATCTTGCGCTCTTCGTCGTTGACCTCGGTCGCGACCTGGTAGGCACCGATGTGCTGGGTGATGCCACCGGCCTCGCCCGCGACCACGTTGGTCTTGCGGATCGCGTCGAGGAGTCGGGTCTTACCGTGGTCGACGTGACCCATGACGGTCACGACCGGCGGACGCGCGACGAGCATCTCCTCGCCGCCCTCGTTCTCACCGAACTCGATGTCGAACGACTCGAGGAGCTCACGGTCCTCCTCCTCGGGGCTGACGATCTGAACCGTGTAGTTCATCTCGCCGCCGAGGAGCTGCAGCGTCTCGTCGGAGACGGACTGCGTGGCCGTGACCATCTCGCCGAGGTTCATCATCACGGCGACGAGCGACGCCGGGTTGGCGCCGATCTTCTCCGCGAAGTCGGTGAGGGAGGCACCACGCGACAGGCGAATGGTGTCGCCGTTGCCGCGCGGCAGCATCACGCCGCCCACGGACGGGGCCTGCATGGCCTCGTACTCCTGGCGACGCTGACGCTTGGACTTGCGGCCACGACGGGCCGGACCACCGGGACGGCCGAAGGCGCCCTGCGTGCCACCACGGGCACCCGGACCACCGGGACGACCGCCGAAGCCGCCACCCGGACGACCGCCGAAGCCGCCGCCACCGCCGCCGGGGCCACCGCCACCGGGACGACCGGCGAAGCCGCCGCCGCCACCGGGACGACCGCCGCCGCCGGGACCGGCCGGACGACCGGCGAAGCCGGGACGACCGGCACCGCCGCCGGGACGACCGGCACCGCCGCCGGGACCGCGACCGCCGCCACCGGGACCCGGACGCGGGCCGGCAGCCGGACGCTGCGGCATCATGCCCGGGTTCGGGCGGTTACCGGCCGGAGCGCCACCGGGACGCGGGGCGCCACCGGGAGCCTGCTGCGGACGGGGCATGCCACCAGGGGTGGGACGCGGAGCGCCGCCCTGGGGACGCGGGGCACCGCCGGGACCGCCCTGCGGGCGCGGGGCACCGGGGCCGCCGGCACCCGGACGCGGGGCGCCACCCGGACGGGGGGCCTGCGGACGGGCCATACCGGTGGAGCCACCGGAGGTGAAGGGGTTGTTGCCCGGACGGGGACCGGCCGGACGGGCGCCACCGGGACGCGGGGCACGCTCGCCGGGACCGCCCTGCGGACGCGGGGCGCGCTCGGGACGGCCGCCCTCACGCTGGCCGGCGGGACCACCCGGACGGGCGCCGGGGCGCGGGCCGGGAGCACCGGGACGCGGCGCGGCGGGACGCTCGGACGGCGTGGCCGGGGCCGGCGCGGAGAACTCCGCGGCGGGCACCGGGGTGACCGGCTTGGCCGGGGCGGCCGGGGCCGGCTTGGGGCCCGGACGCGGACCCGGCGTCGGCGCGGAGCCGGCGGCCGGCGTCGCCGAGGCGGGCTTGGGGGCCGCGGCCGGCTTCGGGGCCGGGGCGGCGGGACGGGGGGCCTGCGCACCCGGAGTGGGGGCAGCAGGCTTCGCGGGCGCGGCCTTGCGCGGCGCCGCGGGCTTCGCAGCGGACTTGCCGGCGCTGCCGCCGGGTCCCTGCAATGCGTCAGTCAACTTACGGACGACCGGCGCCTCGATGGTCGAGGACGCCGAACGGACGAATTCACCAAGTTCTTGGAGCTTGGCCATGACGACCTTGCTCTCCACTCCGAACTCCTTGGCGAGTTCGTATACCCGGACCTTAGCCACTTCGCTCCTTCTAGGTCCGGGTGTCCGCCGGACCGTCGCTACTTCATGGGCGTACTCATCGCGTACTCATCGAGTGCTCATCGCAATCTCGACCTACTTCCAACTCGCGAGGTACCTGACGTGGGTCATCCCCGCGTGACCGCGGGGCCGATCTCCTGCTGATCGGTCTGTTCGACATACCGGCGGAGCTCCACCGTGTCGAGCGGCCCCGGGACCTTGAAGGCCCGGGGAAACGCCCGGCGGCGCACCGCCAGATCGAGGCAGACCAGTGTGGGATGCACGGAGGCACCCCGGCCGGGCAGCGTACCGCGAGGGTCGGGGACGCACGATCCCTCGATCATCACGATCCGCAGCAGTTCACCCTTGGCCGCTCGCTCCCGGCACCCCACACAGGTGCGCTCAGGGCATGCGCGGGCATGCGTCCGGCCAGACACTGGTTAAGTCTACCTCCCCGCGCGGACCTCACCCCTTCGGGGCATCGGTCGCGCACGTATGCGTTTCGGCCATGATCTGCTGGTTCAACGGGCCGCGTACCAGCTCCGCCAAGGGCGGAAGCGGCCCGGCACGGTCGTTTTACGGACCATTCCGGGCCGCTCGGGGCGCCATACGCGCGCCCCCCGTCGCTTCAAGGCGCCGGTGCGCGCCTCAGTCGCGCTCGGACGGCTGCTCGGTGTCCGGCCGGATGTCGATCCGCCAGCCGGTCAGCCGGGCCGCGAGCCGGGCGTTCTGCCCCTCCTTGCCGATGGCGAGGGAGAGCTGGTAGTCCGGGACGGTCACCCGGGCGGAGCGGGCGGCGAGGTCGACGACCTCCACCTTGCTCACCCGAGCGGGGGACAGCGCGTGCGCCACCAGCTCGGCCGGGTCGTCCGACCAGTCCACGATGTCGATCTTCTCGCCGTGCAGCTCGGCCATGACCGCGCGGACCCGGCCGCCCATCGGGCCGATGCAGGCGCCCTTGGCGTTGAGTCCGGAGCGGGTCGAGCGCACCGCGATCTTGGTGCGGTGACCGGCCTCGCGGGCGATGGCGGCGATCTCCACCGAGCCGTCCGCGATCTCCGGGACCTCCATGGCGAAGAGCTTCTTCACCAGGTTGGGGTGGGTGCGCGAGAGCGTCACGGACGGGCCGCGGACACCCTTGGCCACGCGGACGACATACGTCCGCAGGCGGGTGCCGTGCTTGTACTCCTCACCCGGGACCTGCTCCTGGACCGGCAGGATGGCTTCCAGCTTGCCGATGTCGACCAGGACGTTCTTGGGGTCCTTGCCCTGCTGCACGACGCCCGCGACGACGTCGCCCTCACGACCGGCGAACTCACCGAAAGTGATCTCGTCCTCGGCGTCGCGCAGACGCTGGAGGATGACCTGCTTCGCGGTGGTCGCGGCGATCCGGCCGAAGCCGGAGGGGGTGTCGTCGAACTCGCGGGGCTCCTCGCCCTCGGCGAGGTCCTGCGGGTCCTCCTTGGCCCAGACCGTCACGTGCCCGGTCGACCGGTCCAGCTCCACGCGGGCGCGGCGGCGGCTTCCCTCGGTGCGGTGGTAGGCGATGAGGAGGGCCGACTCGATCGCCTCGACCAGCAGGTCGAAGGAGATCTCCTTCTCTCGCACCAGACCCCGCAGGGCACTCATGTCGATGTCCACGGCTACGCCTCCTCTTGAATCTCGTCGGATTCGTCTGCTTCTGCCGCGGCGTCGTCGCCCGCGGCCGACTTACGGTTGAACTCGATCTCCACACGCGCCTTCGCGATCTCGGCGAAGGTCAGGCGGCGGGCGGTGGGCTTGCGGCCCTTGACGCCCGGCACCTCCAGGTCGAGCCCCTCGTCGTCCACGGCGACGATCCGCGCGACGAGCTCGCCGCCCTCGACGAGCTGCGCCTTGATCAGCCGGCCCGTGGCCCGGACGTAGTGCCGGTGCCGGCTCAGGGGACGGTCGGCACCCGGAGAGGTGACCTCGAGAACGTAGGGGGCTCCGCCCATCACATCGGTCTCGTCGAGCTTCGCGGAGATGTCGCGGCTCAGGTCCGCGCACGCGTCCAGCTGGACGCCCTCGTCGGAATCGACCACGATGCGCAGCACACGCCGCTTTCCGGCCGGCGTCACCTCGACCTCTTCCAGCTCCAGCTCCCGCGCGCTGACGAGAGGGGCCAGCAGCTCGCGCAGCCGCTCGCTCTGGGTGGTGCTCATCCGGGTGACTCCTCGGCCGCGTGTGCTGTTGTGGGAAAGACGCGTGTCAGGTCAAAGCCTATCTGTTCCGGCAGCCGACTGACGATTCGGTGCCCGGTCCACGGCCGCCGGGTGCCACGCCGGTACGCTCGCGTGCGGCGATCACTCGGGGCCGGACCCCTTTCGAACGCCCGCCCCACCAGGACCCCGACGGGCCGGCACGCCCGGCGCGCCGCACCGAGCCCACCAGGCGGAAAGAGGATCGTGCCGCTCACGACGACGACGCGGGGCGCGAACGGCCCGCGCAGACGCAGGGTACTGGCGGGCGGTGCCGCCGCCCTGCTGGCCGGTGGCGCCGGCGCGCTGCTCTCCGCTTGTTCCTCCGCTTCCTCCGGCGACCCGGACGCCGCCGAACGCTCCCCCGGCGCGGCGCGGCTGAGGGAGCGTGCGGCGCGGGACACCGCCGCGCTGCTGGAGCGGTACGACGCCACGCTCGCCGCGCACACCGCCCTGGCGGGCCGGCTGCGGCCGCTGCGGGCCGAAGTAGCCCGGCACGCCGAGGCATTCGCCGCCCCCGGGCCGAAGTCCCCGTCGGCTTCCGCTTCCGCCTCTGCTTCCCCCTCCGCGTCGCCCGCCGCGCCGGCGGCGCGCGTCGAGGTGCCCGAGGAGGAGAAAGCGGCGCTGGCCGCGCTCGCGGACGCCGAGCGGCGCACCGCCGACGCCCGGACCGCCGCCCTCGGCTCCGCACCGCCCGAGCTCGCCCGGCTCCTCGCCTCGGTGGCGGCGGCGGGCGCGGCACACGCCTATCTGCTGACGGAGGACGGCTCATGACGGCGCCTCGGGCCGGGCGCGCCCGGCGGGAGACGGTGGCCGCGACACAGGCGGCCCAGGCGGCACAAGCGGCGCTCGCGGCCGAGCACGCGGCGGTCTACGGCTACGGGATCGTCGGCGGCCGCGTGGACGACGCGCGGGCGGGCGAGGCCCGTGAGGCCCACGACGCCCACCGGGCCCGCCGGGACGCGATGAGCCGCGCGGTGCGGGCACTGGGCGCCGAGCCGGAGGCGGCCGCCGCCGCGTACGCCCTGCCCTTCCCCGTACCGGACGGGGAGGCGGCGGTGCGGCTCGCGGCGGAGCTGGAGCGGCGACTGACGGCGGTCTACGCCGATCTCGTCCGGGCCGCCACGGGGAGCCTGCGCGCCGAGGCGGCGGCCGGGCTGCGGGAGGCGGCGGTCCGGGCGGTGCGCTGGAGCGGCGGCAGCGTAGCCTTCCCTGGGCTCGCCGATCGGGTCTGATCGGGGGAAAAGGTCCGGTCAGGGACCGCGTCCGGCCCGGAAGAGAAGCCAGGAAAGGGAACGCTCAGGGATGGCCATCACCAACGACCGCCTCGAACCGCCGCAGCGGCTGGTTCGGACCCTGAGCGCGGACCCCGCCGCCGACGAGGCCGCCCGCCGGTGGCTCACGGACCTCCCGGACATCGCCCGGGAGTGGCTGACGCGCTGGGAGCTGACACCCGAACGGGTGCAGTGTCCCGGCGGGCGCACCAGCATGGTCGTCCTCGTCCGGCAGGCCGACGGCACCCCCGCCGCGCTCAAGCTCTGCCCGCCCGGCGGCACGACCGCCGCCGAGCACGCCGCGCTCGCCCACTGGGACGGCCGCTCGGCCGTCCGCCCGCTGCGCGTGGACGCCGAGGGCGGGGCGCTGCTCCTGGAGCGGCTGCACGCCGACGTCAGCCTGCGCTCGCTGGCGGAGCAGAAGGCGCAGCTGGAGGCGGCGGCGACGCTCCAGCGGCTGTGGGTGGCACCGCCCGCCGGGGGGCACCCCCTCCCCACCGTGACCGACCACTCGGCGGCGCTGGCCGAGGCGCTGCGCGCGTGGCGCGAGCTCCCGTGGGCGGCGGACGCCCGGGAGCTGCTCGACGAGGCCGTCGGACTGCGGGACGGCCTGACGGCCGACGCCCCGGCGGAGCCGCCGGTGCTGCTGCACGGCGAGTACCACCAGGGCAACGTCCTGGCCGCCGACCGCGTGCCGTGGCTGGCGATCGCGCCCCGCCCGCTGGTGGGCGAGCGGGCGTACGACCTGGCGTGGCTGGTGCGCGACCGGCTCGACACGCTGCTGGCGGCGCCGGGCGCGGCGGCCGCGGCGCGGCGGCGGGTGACGAAGCTGGCGGATTCCCTGGAGGTCGACGCGGACCGGCTGCGCGGGTGGACGGTGTTCCGGGCGACGGCCGCCGGGATGCGGGAGTTGTCGCTGGGCGCGCGGGGTCAGGGCGAACTCCTCCTGGAGTTCGCGGACTTGCTGTAACACCGCCCCGCCCCGCGCGCGGCTCACTTCAGCAGCGGCAGCGGAGCGCCCATCACCGCGTAAGGGCTCGCCGCGCTCGGACTGTGCCCACCCGGGGGCGACCCCCGGACCCCCGGCCGGTCCGTCGCTACCCCAACAGGGGCAATGGAGCCCCCATCACGGCATACGGGCTCGCCGCGCTCGGGAAGGCCACGTGCCGGGCCAGGTCGCGGTAGCCGAGCTTGCGGTAGAGGGCCCGGGCGGGGCTCTCCTTGTCGATGGCGGAGAGGATGGAGCGGGGCTCCTCCGCGCCGGCCGTGATCGCTGTGATGAGGGTCCGGCCGATCCGCCGGTTCTGGTAGGCGGGGTGGACGTGCAGCTCGGTGATGACGAAGGCGTCGTCCAGCCAGCCGTCCAGTCCGTTGGCGCGCAGATACGGCTCGACGACCGTGGACCACCAGTGCGTCCGGTCGTTGGGCATGCCGTAGACGAAGCCCACCAGCCGGTCCTCGGGGGTGGTGGCGCCCAGGGCGCGGGCGCCGGGGCAGGTGAGGTGCCGGAGCACGATGTGGCGCCGGACGTCGACCTCCTCGGGCGTCAGCCCGAAGGCGAGGGCCTGGACGGCCAGCGCCTCGTCCACCCGGGAGGCCAGGTCGAGCGGGCCGACCACGATGTCATCCATGCCCGGAGGCTACCCGTACGGGGTTACGCCGCTCATCAGAACAGCACGCTCATGAACGCGCCGACTTCCTCGAAGCCCACGCGCCGGTAGGTGGCGCGCGCGGCGGTGTTGTAGTCGTTGACGTAGAGGCTCACCACGGGGGCGACCTCGCGCAGCGCGTAGCCGAGCACGGCGGCCATGCCGGTCACGGAGAGCCCCTTGCCGCGGTGTTCGGGGGCGACCCAGACGCCCTGGATCTGGCAGGCGAGGTCCGTGGCGGCGCCGATCTCGGCCTTGAAGACGACGCGGCCGTTCTCCACGCGGGCGAAGGAGCGCCCGGAGCCGACGAGCTCGGCGACGCGTGCCTGGTAGAGCAGGCCGCCGTCGCCGGCGAGCGGGGAGACGCCGACCTCCTCGGTGAACATGGCCACGCACGCGGGCATGATCGTCTCCATCTCGTCCTTGCGGACGCGGCGGACGAGGGGGTCGGGCGTGATCCCGGCGGGCATGGACCGGGTGACCATGAGCGGCTGGTGGGGGCGGACCTCGCGGGCGGGGCCCCAGTGGGGTTCCAGCAGGCTCCACAGCTCGGTCGTGGCCGGGGCGGGGCCGACGATGGAGGAGCAGCGGCGGCCGGACCGGCGGGCGCGGTCGGCGAAGGCCCGTACGGCCTCGGGGCCGGCGCCGATGGGGACGAGGTTGGCGCCGGCGTAGCAGAGGGACGCGAGGCGGCCGTCCGCGTACCAGCCCCACATCTCGCCGCCGAGCCGCCAGGGGTCGAGGCCGGCGACCTTGACGCGGGCGGCGACGAAGGCGTTGGCCACGGGGTCGCGGTCGAGGACGGTGAGGGCGGCGGCGAGGTCGCCGGGCTCCAGGACCCTGGTGGTGGTCGTCGTCAGCACGTGTCGCAATGCCTCACCGTCGCGGGCACGGGGCCGGGGGAATCAGGTCCTGGCACTGTACCTCCCGGTCCCGCCGCGTACCCGCCATGCCGCCGATATGGCGCCGCCCCGCCCCGCCCGGTGTGCGGGCGGGGCGGGGCGGGAGGCGGGCGGTCAGCCCGCGACGCTGATGGTGGGCTCGCCGGAGGCGACGCCGTCCTTCTCCATCTGCTCGGCGATCTTCATCGCCTCCTCGATGAGGGTCTCCACGATCTTCGACTCGGGGACGGTCTTGATGACCTCGCCCTTGACGAAGATCTGGCCCTTGCCGTTGCCGGAGGCGACGCCGAGGTCGGCCTCGCGGGCCTCGCCGGGGCCGTTGACGACGCAGCCCATGACGGCGACGCGCAGGGGCACCTCCATGCCCTCCAGGCCCGCGGTGACCTCCTCGGCCAGCTTGTAGACGTCGACCTGGGCGCGGCCGCAGGACGGGCAGGAGACGATCTCCAGGCGGCGCTGGCGGAGGTTGAGGGACTCCAGGATCTGGATGCCGACCTTGATCTCCTCGGCCGGCGGGGCGGAGAGGGAGACGCGGATGGTGTCGCCGATGCCCTCGGAGAGCAGGGCGCCGAAGGCGACGGCGGACTTGATCGTGCCCTGGAAGGCCGGGCCGGCCTCGGTGACGCCGAGGTGCAGCGGGTAGTCGCACCGGGCGGCCAGCTGGCGGTAGGCGTTGACCATGACGACCGGGTCGTTGTGCTTGACCGAGATCTTGATGTCGCGGAAGCCGTGCTCCTCGAAGAGGGACGCCTCCCACAGGGCGGACTCGACCAGCGCCTCGGGGGTGGCCTTGCCGTACTTCTGGAGCAGGCGGCGGTCCAGCGAGCCGGCGTTCACGCCGATGCGGATCGGGGTCCCGGCGTCGCCGGCGGCCTTGGCGATCTCCTTGACCTTGTCGTCGAACTGCTTGATGTTGCCGGGGTTGACGCGGACGGCGGCGCAGCCGGCGTCGATGGCGGCGAAGACGTACTTCGGCTGGAAATGGATGTCCGCGATGACCGGGATCTGCGACTTCTTCGCGATGACGGCGAGCGCGTCGGCGTCGTCCTGGGTCGGGCAGGCGACGCGGACGATCTGGCAGCCGGAGGCGGTCAGCTCGGCGATCTGCTGGAGGGTGGCGCCGATGTCGGAGGTGCGGGTCGTCGTCATGGACTGGACCGAGACGGGGGCGTCGCCGCCGACGGCCACGGAGCCGACCTGGATCTTGCGGCTGACCCGGCGGTCGGCGAGCTTGGTCGGAACGGACGGCATTCCAAGCGAAATCGCTGTCATCTGGCGAGCAACCCCAAGTTTTGAATCACGGTCCCGAGATCGGCGGGCTCCGCCTCCGAGATTACGGCACGCGATCCGGTCGGAGCACATCACCGGGGCCCGGGGCGGCGCCCCGGGCCCCCGCGCCTACGTCAGCCGTACCGGGTTGACCACGTCCGCGATCAGCACCAGCAGCGTGAAGCAGACGAAGATGCCCGCCACCACGTACGCCACCGGCATCAGCTTCGCCACGTCGAACGGGCCCGGGTCGGGGCGCCGGAAGACCTTGGCGACGTTCCGCCGGACCGACTCCCACAGCGCGCCCGCGATGTGCCCGCCGTCCAGCGGGAGCAGCGGCAGCATGTTGAAGAGGAACAGGGAGAGGTTGAAGCCGGCGACCAGGAAGAGCATGGTCGCGATCTGCTGCGACGGCGGGATGTCGAGGTTGAACACCTCGCCGCCCACCCGTGCGGCGCCCACCACGCCCATCGGCGAGTCCGCCTTGCGCTCGCCGCCGTCGAAGGCCGCGTTCCACAGGTCCGGGATCTTGCCGGGCAGGGCGATCAGCGACTCCACGCCGGACTGGACCATGTCGCCCATGCGGTCGACGGACTGGCCGAAGGACTGCTGGACGACGCCCGTGGCCGGGGTGAAGCCGAGGAAGCCGGCGGTGACGTACTCGCCCTTGACGGGCGCGCCCTTGCCGTCGTACTTCTGCACCTGGTTGGAGATGAGGTTGGCGCTGAGGGTCTTCTCGGCGCCGTCGCGGACGACGGTGATCGTGGCCGGTCCGGTGGTCTTGCGGATCTCCTTCTGGAGGGTGGTCCAGTCACCGATCCGGTGGCCGTCGAAGGCGACGATCCGGTCCTTGGGCTGGAGGCCGGCCGCCTTGGCCGGTGAGTCCTTGGCGCCCTTGGGGCACTTGTCGGTGGCGGCGCTGGCGGAGACCACGCAGTCCGAGACGGCCGAGACGGTGGTCGTCTGGGTGTTGACGCCGAAGGACATCATCACGCCGAGGAAGATCGCGACGGCCAGGACCAGGTTCATGAACGGTCCGGCGAACATCACGATCACGCGCTTCCAGGGCTTGCGCGTGTAGAACATCCGGGTCTCGTCGCCCGGCTGGAGCTCCTCGTACGCCGCCGAGCGGGCGTCCTCGATCATGCCGCGCCACGGGGAGGTGGAGCGGGCGCTGATCCGGCCGTCCTCGCCGGGCGGGAACATGCCGATCATGCGGATGTAGCCGCCGAGCGGGATGGCCTTGACCCCGTACTCGGTCTCGCCCTTCTTCCGCGACCACAGCGTCGGCCCGAAGCCGACCATGTACTGCGGCACCCGGATGCCGAACATCTTCGCCGTGGACAGGTGCCCCAGCTCGTGCCAGGCGATGGAGAAGAGCAGGCCCACCACGAAGACGACTATCCCGAGGATCGTCATCAGTGTCGTCATGCGCGGGCCTCCGAGGTCGCTTTCGCCGTACGGCCGCCCGTGCGGGCCGCCAGTTCACGGGCCCGGGCACGGGCCCAGGTCTCCGCCTCCAGGACGTCCGAGAGGGTCAGGCGAGTTCCCACGGCGGGGGTGCCGTGCTCGGCGACCACCTCGGCGACGGTGTCCACGATCCCATTGAACGGCAGATGTCCGCTCAGGAACGCGTCGACGCACTCCTCGTTCGCGGCGTTGAAGACGGCCGGGGCCGTCCCGCCGAGCGTACCCACGTGCCGGGCCAGGCCCACGGACGGGAAGGCCTCGTCGTCGAGCGGGAAGAACTCCCAGGTGGATGCCTTGGACCAGTCGAAGGCGGGGGCCGCGTCGGGCACCCGTTCGGGCCAGCCCAGGCCGATGGCGATGGGGCCGCGCATGTCCGGCGGGGTCGCCTGGGCGAGGGTGGAGCCGTCGGTGAACTCCACCATCGAGTGGACGTACGACTGCGGGTGGACGACGACCTCGATGCGCTCGAACGGGATGTCGTAGAGCAGGTGCGCCTCGATGACCTCCAGGCCCTTGTTGACCAGGGTCGCGGAGTTGATCGTGATCACCGGGCCCATGGACCAGGTGGGGTGGGCCAGGGCGTCCTTCGGGGTGACGGCGGCCAGCTCGGCCTTCGTCCGGCCGCGGAAGGGGCCGCCGGAGGCCGTGACGACCAGCTTGCGGACCTCGGCGCGGGTGCCGCCGAGGAGGGCCTGGAAGAGCGCGGCGTGCTCGGAGTCGACCGGGATGATCTGGCCGGGCTTGGCGAGGGCCTTCACCAGCGGCCCGCCGACGATCAGCGACTCCTTGTTGGCCAGGGCCAGGGTGCGGCCCGCCTCCAGGGCGGCGAGGGTGGGGGCCAGGCCGATGGAGCCGGTGATGCCGTTGAGGACCGTGTGGCACTCGCTCCGGGCCACCTCGGTGGCCGCGTCCGGGCCCGCCAGGATCTCCGGCAGCGGCTCGGTGCCGTAGCGGGCGGCCAGCGCCTCGCGCAGCGCGGGCGCCTTGTCCGCCCGTGCGACGGCCACCGTGCGGACCCGCAGTCTGTGCGCCTGCTCCGCCAGGAGGTCCACCCGCCCGCCGGCGGCGGACAGCGCGGTCACGGTGAACCGCTCGGGGTTGCGCAGCACCAGGTCGATGGCCTGGGTGCCGATCGAGCCGGTCGAGCCGAGGATCACGATCTCGCGCGGGCCGTCGTGATCGCGGCCGGGAGCGGAGTAACGCAGGTGGGGGTCAGCGAGGCAGTCCGTCATCCCCCCATTGTGGCCGTACCGCCGGTGCGCTCCGACAGGGGCGTCCGGCGGTACGGCGCAATCGGCCCGGTACCCGTCAGCGGATCGGGCGGTGGACGTTCTCCGCCTTGGAGGGGCCGGGGGTGGCGTCGGCGATCCAGGGGCCCTCGCCGCTGGGGTCGACGATGCCGCTCTCCAGCCACTCGTACGAGCCCGCCAGCACCCCGGAGACGACCTTGCGGTCGAGGTCGTCGGTGTTGGTCCACAGCCGCCGGAAGAGCTCCTCCACCCGGATGCGGGACTGCCGGCAGAAGGCGTCGGCGAGCTGGTACGCCTCGCCGCCGTGCTCGCCGCGCAGCCGCAGGTGCTCGGCGCGGACGCAGGCGGCGCTCATCGCGAAGAGCTCGGCGCCGATGTCGACGATCCGGCCGAGGAAGCCCTGCTTGGTCTCCATGCGGCCCTGCCAGCGGGACATGGCGTAGAAGGTGGAGCGGGCGAGCTTGCGCGAGGACCGCTCGACGTACCGCAGATGGCCGGAGAGGTCGCGGTGACCGGCCGGGTGGAACTCGGAGTACGTGCGCGGCAGCGCTCCGGGGCCCGCGACGAGCTTGGGCAGCCAGCGGGCGTAGAAGCCGCCGGCCCGGGCGCCGGCCCGGGCCTTGTCGCCCAGGGACTTGTCCGGGTCGATGAGGTCGCCGGCCACGGACAGGTGGGCGTCGACGGCCTCGCGGGCGATCAGCAGGTGCATGATCTCCGTGGAGCCCTCGAAGATCCGGTTGATGCGCGAGTCGCGCAGCATCTGCTCGGCGGGGACGGCGCGCTCGCCCCGGGCGGCGAGCGAGTCGGCGCTCTCGTAGCCCCGGCCGCCGCGGATCTGGACCAGCTCGTCCGTCATCAGCCAGGCCATCTCGCTGGCGTAGAGCTTGGCGAGGGCGGCCTCGATGCGGATGTCGTTGCGCTCCTCGTCGGCCATCTGGCCGGACAGGTCGACGATCGCCTCCAGGGCGAAGGTGGTCGCCGCGATGAAGGAGATCTTCGAGCCGACGGCCTCGTGCTTGGCGATGGGCTTGCCCCACTGCTCCCGGGCCGAGGACCACTCGCGGGCGATCTTCAGCGCCCACTTGCCGCTGGACGCGCACATGGCCGGGATGGACAGCCGGCCGGTGTTGAGGGTGGTCAGCGCGATCTTCAGGCCGGCGCCCTCGGGGCCGATCCGGTTCGCGGCGGGCACCCGCACCTGGTGGAAGCGGGTGACGCCGTTCTCGATGCCGCGCAGGCCCATGAAGGCGTTGCGGTTCTCCACGGTGACGCCCTCGGCGGCCGCCTCGACGACGAAGGCGGTGATGCCGCCCCGGTGGCCCTCGCTCTTCGGCACCCGCGCCATCACGACGAGCAGGTCGGCGACGACGCCGTTGGTCGTCCACAGCTTCACGCCGTCGAGGACGTAGCCGTCGCCGTCGGGCACGGCGCTCGTGGCCAGCCGGGCCGGGTCGGAGCCCACGTCCGGCTCGGTCAGCAGGAAGGCGGTGATGTCCGTGCGCGCGCAGCGCGGCAGGAACTTCTCCTTCTGCTCCTGCGTGCCGAACAGCTTCAGCGGCTGGGGCACGCCGATCGACTGGTGCGCGGAGAGCAGCGCGCCGACGACGGGGCTCGCGGAGCCCACGAGGGCCAGGGCCTTGTTGTAGTAGACGTGGTTGAGCCCGAGGCCGCCGTACTTGATGTCGATCTTCATGCCGAAGGCGCCGAGCTCCTTGAGCCCGCCCACCGTCTCGTCGGGGATCTTCGCCTCGCGCTCGATGCGCGCGCCGTCGATCCGCGTCTCGCAGAATTCCCGGAGCTTGCCGAGGAACTCCTCGCCCCGCCGGACGTCGTCCGGCGCGGGGGTGGGATGCGGATGGATCAGATCGAGCCGGAACCGGCCGAGGAAGAGCTCCTTGGCGAAACTGGGCTTCTTCCAGTCCTGCTCGCGCGCCGCTTCGGCGACCTGGCGCGCCTCGCGCTCGGAGACCGGTCGTACGGATGGTGCGGTCATCTGGCACCTCACCGCGTGAGTCGGGTCGAAAAGTCCGGTCGACTACCGACCGGTGCTACTCGTCCGTATGTACCTACCCGATCCGGACCCGCTCTACCAGCCCCCGCGCAAGACGGGTCGGCCGTCCCCCGGGCGGGGGACGGCCGACCCGTCTTCTCGATGTCTCGGAGGTCTCAGAGGTCGAGGCCGGTGAGCACGAGCACCCGCTCGTAGGTGTAGTCGTCCATCGCGTACCGCACGCCCTCGCGGCCGACGCCGGACTGCTTGGCGCCGCCGTACGGCATCTGGTCGGCGCGGTAGGACGGCACGTCGCCGATGACCACGCCGCCGACCTCCAGCGCCCGATGGGCGCGGAAGGCGGTCTGCAGGTCGTGGGTGAACACACCGGCCTGGAGGCCGTACGGGGAGTCGTTGACGGCCGCGAACGCCGCGTCCTCGCCCTCGGCCTTCGAGATGGTCAGGACCGGGCCGAAGACCTCCTCGCAGGCGATCGTGACGCCGGCGGGGACGTCGGCGAGCACGGTCGGGGCGTAGGTCGCGCCGTCGCGCTTGCCACCGGTGAGCAGCGTGGCGCCCGCCGCGACGGCCTCGTCCACCCAGGACTCGACGCGCTTGGCGGCGTCCTCGCTGACCAGCGGGCCGACGTCGGTGGACGCGTCGGACGGGTCGCCCGTCACCTGCGCCTCGACGGCCGCGACGACCTTCGGCAGCAGCCGCTCGTACAGCGAGGCGTCGGCGATGACGCGCTGCACGGAGATGCAGGACTGGCCGCCCTGGTAGTTGGAGAAGGTGGCGACGCGCTGCGCCGCCCAGTCCAGGTCGGCCTCGGACGACCAGTCGGCGAGGACGACGGCCGCGCCGTTGCCGCCCAGCTCCAGGGTGACGTGCTTGCGGGGCACGGAGTCGAGGATCGACCAGCCGACCGGGCCGGAGCCGGTGAAGGAGATGACGGGCAGGCGCTCGTCCTTCACGAGGGCGGGCATCCGGTCGTTCGGGACCGGCAGGACGCTCCAGGAACCGGCGGGCAGGTCCGTCTCGGCCAGGATCTCGCCCAGGACGAGGGAGGAGATCGGGGTGGCCGGGGCGGGCTTGAGGATGATGGGGGCGCCGACGGCGATGGCCGGGGCGACCTTGTGGGCGCTCAGGTTGAGCGGGAAGTTGAAGGGCGCGATGCCGAGGACCGTGCCGCGCGGGACGCGGCGGGTCAGGGCGAGGCGGCCGGTGCCGCCGGCGTCGGTGTCCAGGCGCTGGGCCTCGCCGGCGTTGAAGCGGCGGGCCTCCTCGGCGGCCCAGCGGAACACGGAGACGGCACGGCCGACCTCGCCGCGGGCCCACTTGATGGGCTTGCCGTTCTCGGCGGAGATCAGCTGGGCGATCTCCTCGGTGCGCTCGGCGAGCCGCTTGGCGACGTGGTCGAGGGCGGCGGTGCGGACGTGCGCGGGCGTGGCCGCGAACTCGTCGCGCACGGCGTGCGCGGCGGCCACGGCCTCCTCGACCTGCGCCTCGGTCGGCACGCTCACGGTGCCGACGAGACGGCCGTCCCAGGAGTTCGTGACGTCGAAGGTCTCCTCGCCGGTGGCCTCACGGCCGGCCAGCCAGAACGCGATGGGAGCGGTCACGGGTTTCCTCCGGGGGTGCGGATGACTTGGGGCTCCCTCACCGTAGGCGCGCGGCGCGCGCTGGTCGTTTGTCCGTGGTGGAGCGCGGGGGGATGGCGGTGCGCCACTGTGGCGGGGTGGGTTCGGCTAGTGCGACGGCCCCGTCGTCGCCTTCAGCGCCAGCCAGAGCTCCATCCGCACGTCCGGATCGTCCAGCGACCGCCCCAGGATCTCCTCCACCCGCCGCATCCGGTAGCGCAGTGTGTGCCGGTGGACGCCCAGGTCGGCGGCGGCCGCGTCCCACTGGCCGTGGCGGGCGAGCCAGGCGCGCAGGGAGGCGACCAGGTCGCCGCGCCCGGTGGCGTCGTGCTCGTGGAGGGCGCGCAGCAGCCCGTCCGCGAAGGCCCGCACCGCGTCGTCGGCGAGCAGCGGCACGACCGAGCCGGTCGCGACCTCCTCGTGCTCGACGAGGGCGCGACCCCGGCGGCGGGCGACGGACAGGGCCGCTTCCGCCTGGTGGAAGGCGGTCCCGGCGCCCGCCGGGCCGGCGGGCGCCGAGAGGCCGACGGCCACGCCGGGCTCCGCGCCCCCGTCCCGCTCCGCGGCGGCGGCTCCCCGCCGCGCCTCGACCGTACGGGCGTACGCGACGCACGCCGCCACGGCCGCCCCGCCGTCCCGGGCGAGGACGACGACGCGCTCGCCCTCCGGTACGACGAGCACCGGCTCGGCCGCCCGGCTCGCCGCGGTCTCGGCGGTGTCGGCGAGCGTGCCGAGCTCGCCCTCCGGGCCGGTGTCGGCGGCCTCCGCCACCAGCATCCGGAAGGGCTCGTCCAGCAGCGCCCCGTACAGCTCCCCCGCGACCGCCCGCGCGTGGCCCGGCTCGTCGGCGAGCAGCATCCGCAGCACCGCCGCGCCCAGCCGCGCCTCCGCGTCCTGCAGGGCGCGCGAGCGCTCGGTGGTCAGGGTCAGGAGGGCGACGGCGGAGTTGACGGCGTAGCGCCCGGCGGTGCCCAGCGGCGCGTCCGTGCCCACGGCGAGGACGCCGCGCGTGCGGCGGCCGGAGCCGAGGGACTGGAGCTCGACGCGGTCGCCGCCCTCCGCCCCGGCGGCGTCCGGGCCGAGGACGGCGCTGGCGGGCGCGGGCCGCTCCCGCAGCCGTTTCACGTCGGGGCCGAGCCGGGCCGCGCGGCGGGCCGCCCACGGGGGCGCGGCGGCGACGACGGCGCCGGAGGCGTCGTAGAGCGCGGCCCACCCGCCGAGGTGGGCGGCGAGCCGGGCGAGGAGGGCGGCGGGGCCCTCGGGGGCGAGGGCGGCGCGGGTCAGCTCGCGCTGGGCCTCGAAGCCCGCCGTGACCGCGTGGTACTGGTCGGCGGCGGCCGCCGCCGAGACGGCCTTGGTGATGGCGAGGAAGGGGGTGCGGCGGGGCACCTCCAGCAGCGGCAGGCCCTCCTCGGCGGCCGCCTCGACGAGGGCGCCGGGCACCTCGTCGTAGTTCACCCCGACGGCGAAGCCGAGCCCCACGACCCCGGCGCGGACCAGGCGGCGCACGTACCGCCGCATCTCCTCCCGGTCCGCCGCGTCGATCTTCATCGCGGTGATCAGCAGCAGTTCCCCGCCGTCCATCCACGGCACGGGGTCGGCGAGCTCGCTGACGTGCGCCCAGCGGACGGGCGTGTCCAGCCGCTCCGCCCCGGCGAGCACGGTGAGCCTGAGCGCGGAGTGGTTGACCAGAGAGGCGAGCGTGAGGGGCATGGAACCTTCGGACGGGCGGTGCGGGGAGGTGCCGTCCCGTATGAACGGCCCTGACCGATTCTGCCTCAGTGGAGCATTGCGCAGAAAGCGGAAACCCGGTGGCGCCCCGAAGGGGCGCGGGACAGTGCCGATACGCGGCTACCGCCGCGTGGGCGCGACCGGCCACAACGCGCCCGCGGATGACAAGCCGGAAATCCAGCGGAGCGCTCAACGCTCCAGGTCGATCAGGACGGGGGGCGCGCTGCCGCCCCGCACCGACGTCACGGACAGCACCGCGTGCCCGGCGGGCACGCCGTGGGCCAGCTCGGAGGCGGACCAGCGCTCCCGCTCCACCTTGCGGACCGTCACGGACTGGGCGGTGACGGCCCGACCCGTGATCACCCGGCGAACGACATGGGTGACGCGCGTGAGCGGCTCGTGGGCGATGACCTGCCGGTCGGTGACGTCGCGGGTCTCCACCCATTCCTTGCCCCAGACCTCCGCGAAACGCGCCCCGTCCCAGGTGGTCACCCCGGAGAAGGCCATCCGGCAGCCGACGGAGCCCAGCAGGGCGCTGCGCAGCGCCTCGGGTACGTCGTCGAGGGTGCGCAGGGTGAGCACGGCCCCGGCGTGGGCGGAGCGCAGCCGCGCCAGGCCGCGCACGGACTCGGGGGTGACGGTGTGGGTGGCGTCGTCGAGGACGAGGCAGGCGAACAGCGAGCGGTCGGCGCGGCCGGCGGCGCACTCGGTGAACTGGGCGAGGATCAGCCGGGCGAGCATCCGGGACGCCTCGGCGTGGCCGCGCTCGGGCAGGTCGATCCGGACGCGCAGCGGGTGTTCGAGCGTCCGCAGGGAGAAGGCCCGCCCGCTGCGGGTGGTGTCGAAGAAGCCGGCGAAGGCGGGCCGGTCGAGGAGGGCGAGCCGGTCGGAGAGGAGCGGCCCGGGGTCGCCGGGCCGTCCCGCCTGGCGCTCGCGGGCGTCCAGTTCGCGGACGAGCGCGTCCTGTCCGCGTGCCGTGAGGGCGGCGCGCAGCGCGCCGGTCGCGGCGGCGGAGCCGTCGAGGAGGTCGCGCAGCTCGGGGACGGCCGGGAAGCGGCCGTGGGCGGCCCGGAACGGGCCGAGGAGCTGGGCGAGGGCGGTGGCGGCCCGGCGGCCGTCGCCGCCGGGGAGACCGGCGACGATGTCGCCGACGAGGCCCTCGGCGAGGACGGCGGCGGCCTCGTCGGGATCGTCCGTGCCGCCGTACAGGTCGAGGTCGTAGGCGGAGTCGGGGCGGCCGATCCGGACCACGACGTCGAAGGCGTCGTCGGGGGCGAGCCCGGCTCCCGCCGCCGCGACGGCGACGACCGCCGTGCGCCCGGCGAGCGCCTGCAGGCACAGCGATTCGAGGACGGGCCGCACCAGCCGCGCGGACTTGCCGCAGCCGGGCGGCCCGACGGCGAGCAGGGAGGTGCCCAGCAGCGTGGGGTCGAGGGCCGCGCCGGCGCCCCGGTGGTCGTAGGGGTTGCGCTCGTCGTCGGTGGCGGTGCCGATGCGGACCTGGCGGGTGACGAGGTCGTGGACGGCGGCGCGTGCGGGCAGGTCGCGGGCCCCGGAGGGGTGGGCGCAGGCGGCGGCGCCGTGCTTGACGACGGCGTCGGTGAAGGCGGCCAGCCGGTCGGGCCGGACGCGCGCGGCCTCCCAGGCGCGCCCGATGCGGGCGTGGTCGACGTCGTTCATCAGCCCGGCCCTGGCCTCCGCCGCGAGCCGGTCGGCGGCGGCGCCCGCCCCCGAGGCGCGCAGCCGGGGCCACTCGGCGGGGTCCTCGCCCGGCGCGGCGGGAGCGGTGGGCGCCGCGTCACCGGAGTCGTCCCACAGGCGGCGCAGGGCGGGCACGGCCCAGCGGCGCCACACCTGGGGCCAGCGGCCGAGGCGGCCGAAGACGACGAGGAGGACGAGTCCGACCAGCGTGTAGTAGCCGTAGACGACCCAGACGGCGAGCATGCCCTCCTCCCGCCAGGAGTCGGGCGTCAGCGCGAACAGCGGCCAGATCCAGTAGTGGCCGAGGTAGCCGTTCCACAGCAGGGACCACAGCAGCCAGCCGCACAGCAGGGAGATCACCGCGCTGCTGAGCAACTGCCGGCCGGGGATCCGGTCGGGCTCCTCCGGCGGCCTGGGCCGGTGGCCGAACGTCCACACGCCGGGCGCGGCGTCCGGGCGCGGGGTGCGCAGCCAGGACAGGAACGGGGCGCCCGCGCCGCCGTCGGCCCGGGGCTCGGCGTCCGGTCGCGGCGGCACGGCGGACTCGAGCGGCACGGCCGACTCGACGGGCGGCGGCACGTGCGGCCCGACGGGCGGCGGCGTGTGTTCGGCGGGCGGCGGCGCCGGCGGCTCCCCGGGCGGGCCCGCCTGGCGTGGCGGACGGCCCCCCCGCGCGCCGGGCGTCCCGCGCCCGCCTCCCGTGGTCTCCTCGGTGTCCCTCACTGCCCCTCGCCCCCAGCCGGCCGTCGCGCCGCGCGTGCCTGAAGTCTCCGACCGGCCCAATCTAGTGGGACACCATGTCCGATACGGACAACCGGACGCGCGCACTTCTCCCGATCGGAACATGCCGCGCCCCGGCCGCCGCACCTAGCCTGCGACCAAAAGCCCGTACTTTCCCCCTGGAGCTCGTCATGACCGAACTGTCCGGAGGCGCCGCCCTCCCCCAGGAGCGCCGCGTCGTCACCGCGATCCCCGGCCCCAAGTCGCTCGAGCTCCAGGCCCGCCGCCTCGACGCGGTCGCGGGCGGTGTGGGCTCCGTCCTGCCGGTGTTCACCGCGCGCGCGGGCGGCGGCGTCATCGAGGACGTCGACGGCAACCGCCTGATCGACTTCGGCTCCGGCATCGCCGTGACCTCGGTCGGCGCCAGCGCCGAGGCCGTGGTGCGCCGCGCCGCCGCGCAGCTCGCCGACTTCACCCACACCTGTTTCATGGTGACCCCCTACGAGGGTTACGTGGAGGTCTGCGAGCAGCTCGCCGAGCTGACCCCGGGCGACCACGCCAAGAAGTCCGCGCTGTTCAACTCGGGCGCCGAGGCCGTCGAGAACGCCGTCAAGATCGCCCGTGCGTACACCAAGCGCCAGGCCGTCGTCGTCTTCGACCACGGCTACCACGGCCGCACCAACCTGACGATGGCGCTCACCGCCAAGAACATGCCGTACAAGCACGGCTTCGGCCCGTTCGCGCCCGAGGTCTACCGTGTGCCGGTGGCGTACGGCTACCGCTGGCCGACCGGCCCGGAGAACTGCGGCCCCGAGGCCGCCGCCCAGGCCATCGACCAGATCACCAAGCAGATCGGCGCCGAGAACGTCGCCGCGATCATCATCGAGCCGGTGCTGGGCGAGGGCGGCTTCATCGAGCCGGCCAAGGGCTTCCTCCCGGCGATCGTGAAGTTCGCCAACGACAACGGCATCGTCTTCGTCGCCGACGAGATCCAGTCCGGCTTCTGCCGCACCGGCCAGTGGTTCGCCTGTGAGGACGAGGGCATCGTCCCGGACCTGATCACCACCGCCAAGGGCATCGCGGGCGGTCTGCCGCTGGCCGCCGTCACCGGCCGCGCCGAGATCATGGACGCGCCGCACGCGGGCGGCCTGGGCGGCACCTACGGCGGCAACCCGGTGGCCTGCGCCGGTGCCCTGGGCGCCATCGAGACCATGCGCGAGCTGGACCTCAACGGGAAGGCCAAGCGCATCGAGGAGGTCATGAAGGGCCGCCTCACCGCCATGCAGGAGAAGTTCCCGGTCATCGGCGACATCCGCGGCCGCGGCGCGATGATCGCGATCGAGCTGGTCAAGGACCCGGCGACCAAGGAGCCGAACCCGGCGGCCGCCGGCGCGCTCGCCAAGGCCTGCCACGCCGAGGGCCTGCTGGTCCTCACCTGCGGCACCTACGGCAACGTGCTGCGCTTCCTGCCGCCGCTGGTCATCGGCGAGGACCTGCTCAACGAGGGCCTCGACATCATCGAGGGCGCGTTCGCGGGTCTGTGACCCGGCTGTGAGCCCGCCGTGGGCTCCCTGCGAGCCGGTTGTGAGCCGGTGAAGAACCTGTGCGGGGCGGGTGGTGGACGGGTGATCCGACTATCGGATCGCCCATCCCTGCCGTACGGTTTCTTCAGATGAGTGAAACACCCCGTTCGCAGGGGACTGCGGACGACGCCGTACCGTCGCTTCCCCAGCGCCGGCCCGGCCGTGCCTTCGCGCACAACACCGGAGCCCTCGGCTCCGGACATCCTCACCGATCGGACGGTCGCCCGCCCCATACCCCCCGGGGCGCGCGGTCCACCGGACGGACCGGCGGCCCTGGAACTTCCCCCCCTGTTCCGGGGCCGTCGGCGTACGCGCTCCCGGTGGTGTGCGTCCTCCTGTTCGCCCTCGTCACCTGGCAGGTCGCCGCGCACGGGCCGCTGCGCGCTCTCGACGAGCGACTGGGACGCACGGTCGTGGACGCCGGCGCCGTGCCGTCGGGGCTCGCCGAGCTGCTGGCCGATCTGGGCAACACGGTGGTGGCGGTGCCGGTGCTCCTGGCGGCCGTCGCCTTTTCCGCCGTGCGCGGGCGGCGGTGGCGGCCTCCGGTGGCCGCCGCCCTGGCGATGGTGGCGGTGCCCTTGCTTGTCGTCCCGCTGAAGTGGTGGATCGGGCGGGCGGGGCCGCCGGCGATGGGGTCCGGGCCGCACGACGGGTTCTTCCCGTCGGGGCACGCTGCGACGGCGGCGGTGGCCTATGGGGCGGCGGCGCTTCTTCTGTTCCGTACGTGGTGGTGGGTGGCGCCTTATGTGCTGCTCAACGTCGGGGTGGGCGTCGGGTTGGTGCGGCAGGGGTATCACTGGCCGCTGGACGTGGTCGGGGCGTGGTGCCTGGCCGGGGTCGTGCTGTGGGTGCAGGCGCCCCGAAGGGGCGCGGGACTGTGTCGATATGCGGCTACCGCCGCGTGAGCGCGACCAGCCACTGACGGCCCGCAGTCGCATGACCGCGAGCAGAGCGCTCAGCTGTCGAAGCCCAGGCCCAGCCTGTCCATCGCCCGCAGCCAGACGTTGCGGCGGCCGTCGCGGTCGGCCCGCGTCATGGCCCACTGCGTGATGCCGATCCCCACCGACCGCACCGGCTCCGGCGGGAACGGCAGCGGTCTGCTGCGCACCATCTCCAGCTCTGTGCGCTCGGTGCGCGCCCCGGAGAGCAGGTCCAGCATGACGTCCGCGCCGAAGCGCGTCGCGCCGACGCCGAGGCCCGTGAACCCCAGCGCGTAGGCGACGCGACCACCGTGCGCGGTGCCGAAGAAGGCGGAGAAACGCGAGCAGGTGTCGATGGCACCGCCCCAGGCGTGCGAGAAGCGCACCCCCTCCAGCTGCGGGAAGCAGCGGAAGAAGTGCTCGGCGAGGCGCCGATAGGTGGCCGGGTGGTGGTCGTACTCGGCCCGCACGCCGCCGCCGTAGCGGTAGACGATGTCGTAGCCGCCCCACAGCACGCGGTTGTCCGCCGTCAGCCGGAAGTAGTGGAAGTGGTTGGCGCTGTCGCTGAGCCCCTGGCGGCGGCGCCAGCCGACGGAGGCCAGCTGCTCCTCGGTGAGCGGCTCGGTCATCAGCGCGTAGTCGTAGACGGGGGCGATGTACGGGCGGAGCCGTCTGACCAGCGAGGGGAAGGCGTTGGTGCCGAGCGCGGCGTGGCGGGCGAAGACCCGGCCGTAGGGGGTGCGGACGGCCAGGGAGGCACGGCGGGAGGACAACTCGGTGCCGGGGGTGTACTCGTAGATCCGCACGCCGAGGCCGAGGCAGGCGCGCCGGAGGCCCCAGGCGAGCCTGGCGGGGTGGAGCATGGCGACGCCGGTGCGGTTCCACAGGCCGGCGAGGAAGGTCGGGGAGTCGGCCTCGGCGCGCACGGCGTCGCGGTCGAGGAAGGTGTGGCCGGTGACGCCGAGGGCCGTCGCCCGCCCGGCGGCCTCGCGGAGCTCCTGGACCTGGTGGGGTGCGGTGGCCACGTCGATCTCGCCGGTGCGCTCGAAGTCGCAGTCGATGCCGTGGCGGGCGAGGGTGGCCTCGATGCCATCGAGGTTGCGGTGGCCGAGCTCCTCCAGCGTGCGGAGCTCGGCGGGCCAGCGGGCGTGGCCGTTGGCCCAGCCGTGGGTGAGGGAGGCGGCGCAGAAGCCGCCGTTGCGTCCGGAGGCGGCCCAGCCGGTCCGCTCGGCCTCGATGAGGACGACGTCCCGGCCGGGGTCGCGCTCCTTGGCCAGGAGCGCGGTCCACAGGCCGGAGTAGCCGCCGCCGACGACGAGCAGGTCGCAGTGCTCGTCGCCGACGAGCGCGGGGAGCGCCTCCGGCCGGGAGGGGTCGTCGAGCCAGTAGGGACGGGGAGTTGCGTCGGAGAGCGCTTTCGTGGGGTTCATGGCGGCGACGGCCATGGTTCTCAGCTCCTTCGCGGGCGTCTCCCGACGAGCTGGCCGACGAGGACGCACAGCACGGCGATGGCGAACATCGCCGTTCCGATGACATTGATCTGGACGGGTGTGCCCCGTTGCGCGGATCCCCAGACGTACATGGGGAAGGTGACGGTCGAACCGGCGTTGAAGTTGGTGATGATGAAGTCGTCGAACGAGAGCGCGAAGGAGAGCAGCGCTCCGGCGACGATGCCGGGGGCGGCGATGGGCAGGGTGACCTTGCGGAAGGTCTGCCAGGGGGTGGCGTAGAGGTCCTGGGCGGCCTGTTCGAGGCGCGGGTCCATGCTCATCACGCGGGCCTTGACGGCGGTGACCACGAAGCTCAGGCAGAACGTGATGTGGGCGATGAGGATGGTCCAGAAGCCGAAGCTGACGCCCATGTTGAGGAAGAGGGTCGCCAGGGAGGCCGCCATGACGACCTCGGGCATGGCCATCGGCAGGAAGACGAGGGTGCCGGCCGAGGAGCGGGCCCGGAAGCGGTAGCGGGCGAGCGCGAAGGCGATGGCGGTGCCCAGCAGGGTGGCGCCGACGGTGGCCCACAGGGCGATCCACAGGCTCAGCGAGAGCGAGCCGCACAGGTCGGCGACGCCGCAGGGGTGGGTCCAGGCGTCGGTGGAGAAGCGCTGCCACTGGTAGTTGAAGCGGCCGTTCGGCTTGTTGAACGAGAAGACCGTCACCACGACGTTGGGCAGCATCAGGAAGGCGAGGGTGGCCAGCCCGGCGATCACGACCAGGTTGCGGCGCAGTCCGCGCGCGAGGCGGTTCAGAAGTGCCATCAGACCAGTTCCTCCGTCCCGGACTTGCGGATGTAGACGGTGACCATGGTGAGGATCACGGCCATGAGGAGGAACGACAGGGCGGCGGCCGTCGGGTAGTCGAGGACGCGCAGGAACTGGGACTGGATGACGTTGCCGATCATCTTCTGGTCGGTGGAGCCCAGCAGTTCGGCGTTGATGTAGTCGCCCGTGGCGGGGATGAACGTCAGCAGGGTGCCGGCGACGACGCCCGGCATGGACAGCGGGAGGGTCACCTTGCGGAAGGTGGTGAGCGGCCGGGCGTAGAGGTCGCCGGCGGCCTCGTGGAGGCGGCTGTCGATGCGTTCGAGCGAGGTGTAGAGCGGCAGGATCATGAACGGCAGGAAGTTGTAGGTCAGCCCGCAGACCACGGCGAGCGGGGTGGCGAGCACACGGTGGCCCTCGGTCACGCCCAGCGCGTCGGTGACGGCGAGGACGTGCAGCGCGTCGAGGGCGCGGACGACGGGGCCGCCGTCGGAGAGGATCGTCTTCCAGGCGAGGGTGCGGATCAGGAAGCTGGTGAAGAACGGCGCGATGACGAGCACCATCAGGACGTGGCGCCAGCGGCCCGCGCGGAACGCGATGAGGTAGGCGAGCGGGTAGCCCAGCAGGAGGCAGAGCGCGGTGGCGGTCGCGGAGTAGGCGACGGAGCGCAGGAACTGCGGGTAGTACTCGGTCAGCGCGTTCCAGTAGGTGGCGAAGTGCCAGGTGACCTTGAAGCCCTCTTCGAGGGAACCGGTCTGTACGGAGGTCGAGGCCTGGTAGACCAGGGGGGCCGCGAAGAAGACGAGCAGCCAGAGGACTCCGGGGAGCAGCAGCCAGTAGGGGACGCGCTTCCTGCGGAGGACGGCCTTGTGGAGGGCGCCGTCGGCCGGGGGTGCGGGAGGGTGGTCGGTGGCGGTCGTCATCATCACGTGCCCGCCTCTCGCGCGTCGGTGCCGAGCTCGACGACGTCCGTGCCGGCGTCGCCCAGCTTTCCGGCGGACACGGCCTGGTTCGCGTCCAGGCCGAAGCCGTGGTCGGGGTTCCAGTGCAGGACGACGTCGGCGCCGGGGACGAGGCGCGGGTCGCGCTCGATGTTCTGCTCGTAGACGGACAGGCCGGGCGCGGCCGGGCTGTCGACCAGGTACTGGGTGGAGACACCGATGAAGCTGGACTGGGCGATGCGCCCGGTGAGGCGGTTACGGCCGTCGGGGATGGTCCCTGCGTCGTCGGCGTGGGTGAGCGTGATCTTCTCCGGCCGTATGCCGACCAGCAGCTTCCCGCCCACACGGGCGCCGGCTGTACATCGTGTCCCCGGAAGGGTGAGTTTGGTATCGGAGACCCGCAGAAGGACGTCGTCGCTCGCGGTGCCGACGACGTCGGCGGTGATGAGGTTGGACGTGCCGAGGAAGTTGGCCACGAAGGTGGTGCGCGGGGTCTCGTAGAGCTCGGCGGGGGCGCCCATCTGCTCGACGCGTCCGGCGTTCATGACGGCGACCGTGTCGGCCATGGTCATGGCCTCCTCCTGGTCGTGCGTGACGTGGATGAACGTGATGCCGACCTCGGTCTGGATGCGCTTGAGCTCCAGCTGCATCTGGCGGCGCAGCTTGAGGTCCAGGGCGCCGAGGGGCTCGTCGAGGAGGAGGACGTCCGGGTGGTTGATCAGCGCGCGGGCGACGGCGACGCGCTGCTGCTGGCCGCCGGAGAGCTGCTGGGGCTTGCGGCGGGCGTAGTCGCCGAGCTGGACGAGGTCGAGCATCTCGTCGACCTGTTTACGGACGGACTTCACGCCGCGCCGGCGCAGGCCGAAGGCGACGTTCTCGTAGATGTCCAGGTGGGGGAAGAGCGCGTAGCTCTGGAAGACGGTGTTGACGGGCCGCTTGTACGGGGGCAGCGCGGTGACGTCCCGGCCGCCGAGCTCGACGGTGCCGGTGGTGGGCTCCTCCAGGCCGGCGATCATGCGCAGCGTGGTGGTCTTGCCGCAGCCGGAGGCGCCGAGCAGGGCGAAGAAAGAGCCCGCGGGCACGGAGAGGTCGAGCGGGTGCACGGCGGTGACGTCGCCGTACGCCTTGCTGATGCCGGTGAGGCGGACGTCGGTGCCGTTGCTGCCTGTCGTGGCGAAAGCCGTCATGGTCGTGGGTCCAGGGGGGTCGTGGGGAGGACGCAGAACACGTAACAGTGACACACGATGCGGTGTGGTCTCATACGGGCCATGCCGTGCGCGGGCTCTCGACGGGCTCTCGCGGTGCCGGATCGTCGGTCCATCGCGCACTCCTCACCGGGCCCAGACATCGGGGCGGGTGTGGTTCCCACGGGACAGGTTGCCGATCCTGGCAGATCAATCGGCTTGCGACAAGGGATTCCGTCGCCATGATTTGACGGGACGACGGATTCGGTGCGGCCCTCGCGGTGGCCGCCCTGCCCCGCGCGGGGCCGTTGTCAGTGGCCGTCGCCACACTGGTACGGGTAGGGAACGGGGAGGAAACAACATGATCACGTCAGGTGCGGATGTCGCCGACGGGCCGCGCTCGGTCGAGGAGCTGACGGCTGCCGTGGCTCGTGGTGAGCGGCCGAAGTACGTGTATTTCTGGGGGCACCGGCCGCGCCGGGACGGCTCGGTGGGGCCCGGCTGCTTCAGCCAGTGGTGGCCGTCGCCGTTCACGGTGGACGGGACGGTCTACGCGACGGCCGAGCACTGGATGATGGCCGGCAAGGCGCGGCTGTTCGGGGACGCGGAGGCCGAGGCCCGGGCGCTCGCGGCGGGCCATCCCAAGCAGGCCAAGGACGCGGGCCGGGCGGTGCGCGGCTTCGACGAGGAGGTGTGGCGTCGCCACCGCTTCGCCCTGGTCGTCGAGGGCAGCGCGCACAAGTTCGGGCAGCACCCGGAGCTGAGGGAGTATCTGCTGGGCACCGGGGGCCGGGTGCTGGTGGAGGCGAGCCCGCTCGACCGGGTGTGGGGCATCGGCCTGGCCGCCGACGACGAGCGGGCCGGGGATCCGGCCCGCTGGGACGGGCTCAATCTGCTGGGCTTCGCCCTGATGGAGGCGCGTCAGCGGCTGGCGGCGGGAACCAGCGGCCCCGCGGGGCCGGGCGGCACCGCCATATAGGCGCCGTAGGTGGCGTCGTCGGGGTTGTCGTCCCCGGCCGGGTCGGTGCCCCCGCGCACCCCGAGCGTGATGAAGACGACGAGCATCGCCGCCGTCAGCAGCAGCGCCACGCCGCCCAGGATCAGCCCGGCCAGTGCCTGGCCGCCGTTGTTCGCCTCACCGGTGTTGGCCTTGGCCCGGCCGATCGCCCCGAAGACGATCGCCATCACCCCGATGACGACGCCGAAGACGATGGTCCAGCACGTCAGCACGCCGAGGATGCCGAGCACGAGGGAGGCCACGCCGAGCCCGTTGTTGGGCACCCGCCCCGCGTGCGGCCAGCCCTGCCCGTAGCCCGGTGCGCCCCAGCCGTAGTGGCCGGTGCCGTAGGCGGTCTGCCCGTAGGGACCCTGGACGTACGGCCCGGCCGCACCCGGCACGCCATAGGGTGCCCCCGCCTGCGGCGGAACACCGGCCTGCGGGTAGCCGTACGGCCCCGGCGGATACCCACCCGGGGTGCCCGGCCCAGTAGGCGCGAGCGGCACGGGCGGCACGCCCCCCTCCGGGGGCGCGAGCGGCACGGAGCCCTGCCCCGAGGACACGGGCGGCATGGCACCCGGCTCCGGGGCGGCCGGTGCCATCGGTGGCATGGGCGACGCGGCCGGTGTCACGGGAGGCCCTGCGGTCGGTCCCGGGGCAGGCAGCGTGGCGGGGATCCCGTCGGCCGGCTCCGGCGGGGGCGGCGCGGCGGAGGCACCGGCGGCAGGCCCGTCAACAGGCAGTCCGGGAGCGGACTGTCGGGGAACGGCCTGTCCGTGGGCGGCCTCGCCGGAGACGGACGGGCCGGGAACGGCCTGTCCGGGAACGGGCCCCGCGGGCGGCGGCACCGGCGGGGTGCCGGGCTTGTCGAGCGGCACTCGCCGCTCCGGCGGAGCCCAGGGGTCACCCTCCCGGTGCTCCCGCTGCGCCTGCGCGTCGTCCTTCTCGGGCATGGCCCTCCCCACTCGATACCCCGTCATGCTAAGGCCTGAGCACAGCCGCGGCGGCATCCGTGCATACGATGATCGGCACGCCGTTGACCCGGACGGACCGAACGACCCGAGCAGCCCTGGAGGCCCGCATGTCCCCACTCGACTCGTTCATCGCAGGGCTCCCCAAAGCGGAGTTGCACGTCCACCACGTGGGGTCGGCCTCCCCGCGCATCGTCGCCGAGCTGGCGGCCCGGCACCCCGACTCCCCCGTGCCCACGGACCCCGAGGCGCTCGCCGACTTCTTCACCTTCCGTGACTTCGCGCACTTCGTCCAGGTCTACCTCTCCGTCGTCGACCTGATCCGCGACGCCGAGGACGTCCGGCTGCTGACCTTCGAGGTCGCCCGTGACATGGCCCGGCAGAACATCCGCTACGCCGAGCTGACCGTCACCCCCTACAGCTCCACCAAGCGCGGCATCCCCGACGTCGCCTTCCTGGAGGCCATCGAGGACGCCCGCAAGGCCGCCGAGTCGGAGCTGGGCGTGGTGCTGCGCTGGTGCTTCGACATCCCCGGTGAGGCGGGCCTGGAGGCGGCCGAGGAGACCGCCCGGATCGCCTGCGACCTGGGCGCCGACGGCCTGGTCTCGTTCGGTCTCGGCGGCCCCGAGATCGGGGTGCCCCGGCCGCAGTTCAAGCCCTACTTCGACCGGGCGATCGCCGCCGGCCTCCACAGCGTGCCGCACGCCGGCGAGACCACCGGGCCCCGGACGATCTGGGACGCCCTCACCGAGCTGCGCGCCGAGCGCGTCGGCCACGGCACCAGCGCCACCCAGGACCCGAGGCTGCTGGCCCACCTGGCCGAGCACCGCATCCCGCTGGAGGTCTGCCCCACCTCCAACCTGGCCACCCGCGCGGTGACCGACCTGGAGCGGCACCCCGTCAAGGAGATGGTCGCGGCCGGTGTGCTGGTGACGATCAACAGCGACGACCCGCCCATGTTCGGCACGGACCTCAACACCGAGTACGCGGTCGCCGCCCGACTGCTGGACCTGGACGCCCGGGGCGTCGCGGCGCTCGCCCGGAACGCCGTGGAGGCGTCCTTCATGGACCCGGCGGGCAAGGCCGCGCTGGCCGCCGAGATCGACGCGTACACCGCCGCCTGGCGCGGCTGACGCGCCCGGCACCGGCACAATGAGGCCCATGGTCTCCACGGACTCCGCCGCCCCGCGCACCCCGGCCGCCTGCGTCGCCGTCGCCCACCGCGGCGATCCGTACGTCCACCGCGAGAACACCCTGCCCTCGATCCGCTCCGCGCTGGGGGCGGGCGCGGCCGCAGTGGAGATCGACGTCCGGCTGACCGCCGACGGGGTGCCGGTCCTGCTGCACGACGCGACGCTGGGCCGGCTGTGGGGCCACGAGCGGGCGCTGGGCGCGCTGTCGGCGGCCGAGCTGCGCGGGCTGACCGGGGGCGGGGTGCCGACGCTCGCCGAGGCGCTCGACGCGACGGCGCGGGACCACGGGGCGCGGCTGTTCGTCGACCTGCCGGACCCGTCCGCCGCGGGCGCGGCCGTCGCCGAGGTCCGCTCCGCCGGCGCCCGGGACCGGGTCTACTACTGCGGCTCCCCCGCCGCCATGCTCGCCGTGCGGCGGGCGGACGCGGACGCCGAGATCGCGATGACGTGGACCACGCTCGCCCCGCCGCGCCCCGCGCTGCTCGCCGAGGTGCGCCCGCACTGGCTCAACTACCGCTTCGGGCTGGTGAGCGAGGAGCTCGTCGCCCGCGACCACGCCGCGGGCTTCCTGGTGTCGGCCTGGACCGCCGACACCCGGTGGGCCATGCGCCGGCTGCTGCGCGCGGGCGTGGACTCGATCACCACCAACCGCGTGCGCGCCCTGCGCTCGCTGCTCCCGCCGCCGGCCTGAAGGCTCGGAAACCCGGCGGCTCAGAGCCCGACGATCTCGTTCCACTCCTTGGTGAAGGCGGGGCGCTCCTTGGGCGTCATGTCGCGGGCGGTCGAGAGCCGCCCGCGCATGTCCTCGGTGGGGAAGACCAGCGGGTTCTCGGCGAGCTCGGCGAGCTCCTTCTCCTTGGAGGAGGCGAGGACCTCGCGTGCGGCGGGCACCGGGCAGACGTAGTTGACGGCGACGGCCAGCCGGGCCGCGACCTCGGGCTGGTAGTAGTAGTCGATGAGCCGTTCCGCGTTGCGCTTGTGGTCGGCGAGGTTGGGGATCATCAGGCTCTCCGCCCACAGCTCGGCGCCCTCCTGGGGGACGACGAACTCGATGTCGGGGTTGTCGGCCTTGAGCTGGATGATGTCGCCGGAGTATGCCTGGCAGGCCAGGACGTCCCCGGAGGAGAGGTCCTTGATGTAGTCGTTGCCGGTGAAGCGGCGGATGTGGCGCTTGCGGACCAGGGTGCGCAGCTGGTCGGTCATCCGGTGGAAGTCGTCGGCGGTCCAGCGGGTGACGTCGGCACCGTTGCCCAGCATCAGCAGCGCGAACGCCTCGTCCATGCCGGCGAGCAGGGTGACCTTGCCGCGCAGGTCGTCGGCCCACAGGTCGGAGGTGTGGCGGATCTCGCGGCCGAGCTTCTTGCGGTTGTAGGCGATACCGGTGATCCCGGACTGCCAGGGGACGGTGTGCAGCCGGCCGGGGTCGAAGGAGGGCTTGCGCAGCAGCGGGTCGAGCTCGCGGGCGACGTGGGGCTGGGCCGCGCGGTCCATCGTCTGGACCCAGCCCAGGCGGACGTAGCGGGAGGCCATCCAGTCGCTGACGACGATGATGTCCCGTCCGGTCCGCTGATGGTTCATCAGGGCCGGGCTGATCTTGCCGAAGAACTCGTCGTTGTCGTTGATCTCCTCGGTGTACTTCACCGAGATGCCGGTGCTCTTCTCGAAGTCGTCGAGGGTGGGCCGCCGCTCCGGGTGCTTCTCGTCGGTGTCGATGTAGAGCGGCCAGTTGGCGAAGGAGAGCCGGTGGTCGCGCTCGGAGCGGTCCGGGGCGGACCGGTCGCGGGGGGCGACGTAGGCGGCGGGGACCCCGCATCCGGCGAGCGCTGCGGCCCCGGCGCCGGCGCCCAGCGCGCGCAGCAGGGTACGGCGGGACAGGGGCTTCACGGGCGTCTCGCATTCAAGGGGACGTGCGGGGCGGGTGGGGGGCCGGTCGGCCGGGCGTCGATGATACGCGCACACGCGTACGGAACGTACGCGTGTGCGCGACCCCGCCCCGCGGGCCGGGCTCAGCCCAGCGACGTCATGACGTGCTTGATGCGGGTGTAGTCCTCGAAGCCGTAGGAGGAGAGGTCCTTGCCGTAGCCGGACTTCTTGAAGCCGCCGTGGGGCATCTCGGCGACCAGCGGGATGTGGGTGTTGATCCACACGCAGCCGAAGTCGAGGGCCTTGGACATCCGCATGGCGCGGCCGTGGTCCTTGGTCCACACCGAGGAGGCCAGGGCGTACTCGACGCCGTTGGCGTAGGAGACGGCCTGCTCCTCGTCCGTGAAGGACTGGACGGTGATCACGGGGCCGAAGACCTCGTGCTGGATGATCTCGTCGTCCTGCTTGAGGCCGGAGACGACGGTCGGGGCGTAGAAGTAGCCCTTCTCGCCGACCCGGTGGCCGCCGGCCTCGACCTTGGCGTGGGCGGGGAGCCGCTCGATGAAGCCGGTCACCTGCTTGAGCTGGTTGGCGTTGTTGAGCGGGCCGTAGAGGACGTCCTCGTCGTCGGGCTGGCCGGTCTTGGTGTCGGCGGCGGCCTTGGCGAGGGCGGTGACGAACTCGTCGTGGACGGACTCGTGGACGAGGACGCGGGTGGCGGCCGTACAGTCCTGGCCGGCGTTGAAGTAGCCGGCGACGGCGATCTCCTCGACGGCCTTGGCGATGTCGGCGTCCTCGAAGACCACGACGGGGGCCTTGCCGCCGAGCTCCAGGTGGACGCGCTTGAGGTCCTTGGAGGCGGACTCGGCGACCTGCATGCCCGCGCGGACGGAGCCGGTGATGGAGGCCATGGCGGGCACCTTGTGCTCGACCATCAGCCGGCCGGTCTCGCGGTCGCCGCAGATGACGTTGAAGACGCCCTTGGGGTGGCCCAGCTCCTCCAGGACCCCGCCGATGATCTCGGCCATCAGGACGGTGGAGGCGGGGGTGGTGTCGGAGGGCTTGAGGACGACGGTGTTGCCCGCGGCGAGCGCCGGGGCGAACTTCCACACGGCCATCATCATCGGGTAGTTCCACGGCGCGACCTGGGCGCAGACGCCGACGGGCTCGCGGCGGATGATGGAGGTCATCCCCTCCATGTACTCACCGGCGGAGCGGCCCTCCAGCATCCGGGCGGCGCCCGCGAAGAACCGGATCTGGTCGACCATCGGGGGGAGCTCTTCGCTGCGGGTGAGGCCCAGCGGCTTGCCCGTGTTCTCCGACTCGGCGGCGATCAGGTCCTCGGCGCGCGCCTCGAAGGCGTCGGCGATCTTGAGCAGGACCTTCTGGCGCTCACCGGGCACCAGGTCGCGCCAGGCGGGGAAGGCCGCCTCGGCGGCGGCCATGGCGGCGTCGACGTCGGCCGCGCCGGACAGCGGGGCGGTGGCGTAGGCCTCTCCCGTGGCCGGATTGACGACCTCGGTGGTCCGCCCGTCGGCGGCGTCACGGAACTCGCCGGCGATGTAGTTGCGCAGGCGGCGCGGCTCGGTGGTCACGATGTGCCACCCCTTCTGTCGGATGTCCAGTCGCTGAGACGCCCAGCCTAGTCACTGAGGTGACGCTTTCGGCAGACCCATCACGCATGAACGACGGAATCAGTGTTTCCGGCGACCTGCGCCAACGGATACCGTCGTCCAGGGGTTGCCTCGCCACCGAGTCCTCATGCACAGTGGGGATGTGGCCACTCGTAACCCCGATTCCAAGAGCGCGGCCGGCGCACAGCCGGTCGACGCCGTCTCCCTGGCGATCATCGAGCAGCTCCAGGAGGACGGACGCCGCCCCTACGCCGCGATCGGCAAGGCGGTGGGGCTGTCCGAGGCGGCGGTCCGCCAGCGCGTGCAGAAGCTGCTCGACCAGGGCGTGATGCAGATCGTCGCCGTCACCGACCCGCTCACCGTGGGGCTCCGGCGCCAGGCCATGATCGGCATCAATGTCGAGGGGGACCTCGACCCGGTCGCGGACGCCCTGACCGCGATGGACGAAGTGGAGTACGTGGTCGTCACCGCGGGCTCCTTCGACCTCCTCATCGAGATCGTCTGCGAGGACGACGACCATCTCCTCGAAACGATCAACAAGCGGGTGCGGACCCTGCCCGGGGTCCGCTCCACGGAGAGCTTCGTCTATCTCAAGCTCCGCAAACAGACCTACACATGGGGAACCCGATAGCCGTGAGCAAGGACCTCAGCAGGACGGCGTACGACCACCTGTGGATGCACTTCACCCGCATGTCGTCGTACGAGAACGCCCCCGTGCCCACCATCGTGCGCGGCGAGGGCACCTACATCTACGACGACAAGGGCAAGCGCTACCTCGACGGTCTCGCCGGACTGTTCGTGGTCCAGGCCGGCCACGGCCGGGCCGAGCTCGCCGAGGCGGCGAGCAAGCAGGCGCAGGAGCTGGCCTTCTTCCCGGTGTGGAGCTACGCCCACCCAAAGGCGATCGAGCTGGCCGAGCGGCTCGCCCACCTCGCCCCCGGTGACCTCAACAAGGTCTTCTTCACCACCGGCGGCGGCGAGGCCGTGGAGACCGCCTGGAAGCTGGCGAAGCAGTACCACAAGCTCACCGGCAACCACGGCAAGTACAAGGTCATATCCCGGAACGTCGCCTACCACGGCACCCCGCAGGGCGCCCTGTCCATCACCGGGCTGCCCGCCCTGAAGGCGCCCTTCGAGCCGCTGGTGCCCGGCGCCCACAAGGTCCCCAACACCAACATCTACCGGGCGCCCGTCCACGGCGACGACCCGGAGGCCTTCGGCCGCTGGGCCGCCGACCAGATCGAGCAGCAGATCCTCTTCGAGGGCCCGGAAACCGTCGCCGCCGTCTTCCTGGAGCCCGTACAGAACGCGGGCGGCTGCTTCCCGCCCCCGCCCGGCTACTTCCGGCGGGTCCGCGAGATCTGCGACGAGTACGACGTGCTGCTCGTCTCCGACGAGGTCATCTGCGCCTTCGGCCGGCTGGGCACGATGTTCGGCTGCGAGAAGTTCGGCTACGTGCCGGACATCATCACCTGCGCCAAGGGCATGACGTCGGGCTACTCCCCCATCGGCGCGGCGATCGTCTCCGACCGGATCGCGGAGCCGTTCTTCAAGGGGTCCGACACCTTCCTCCACGGCTACACCTTCGGCGGCCACCCGGTCTCCGCGGCCGTGGCGCTCGCCAACCTCGACATCTTCGAACGCGAGGGCCTCAACCAGCACGTGCTGGACCACGAGAGCGCCTTCCACGCGACCCTGTCCAAGCTCCGGGACCTGCCGATCGTCGGCGACGTGCGCGGCAACGGCTTCTTCTACGGCATCGAGCTGGTGAAGGACAAGGCCACCAAGGAGACCTTCAGCGGCGAGGAGTGCGAGCGCCTGCTGTACGGCTTCGTGTCGAAGAAGCTCTTCGAGAACGGCCTGTACTGCCGGGCCGACGACCGCGGCGACCCGGTCGTCCAGCTGGCGCCGCCGCTGATCTCCGACCAGTCGACGTTCGACGAGATCGAGCAGATCCTGCGGGGCGTCCTCACGGAGGCATGGACGAAGATCTGACACCAACGCGCGGGGAGGCGGCCGGCCTCCCCGCGCGTTAACCGTGATGCCACCGCGCAAACCTCGTCGCATGAGCCCGATGGGAGGAAAGTGAGGCACTAAAGCGCCGAGCCTGGACGGAGGCTAGGATCCCGGTTCCGTACGGTGCCAGTGACCCAATGGCCTCCGGTTCGTTCACCCGGACAGGGGAACGGACCCTCTCAGCGACCCGAGGTGCTCGATATGGTGGCCCCGCCGGACAACGACGTGCTCTGGGCACGTGGCCTGCACTACTCCTACAGCGGTTCCCCCGCCCTCGCCGGGGTGTCCATCGGGGTCCGGGAGGGCGAGATCCTCGCCGTGACCGGGCCACGCGGCTCCGGCAAGACCACGCTCCTCAAATGCCTGTCGGGCCAGCTCCTGGCCGACCCCGGCGAGGTGTGGTTCAACAGCGCCCCCGTGCACACCCTCTCCCGCTCCGCCCGCGAGCGGCTGCGCCGCGACCGCTTCGGCTGGATCGACAGCGAACCCCACCTGGTCCCGGAGCTGACGGGCTGGGAGAACGCCGCCCTGCCGCTGCTGGTGCGCGGCACCGGCCACCGCACCGCCAAGCAGACCGCCACGGAGTGGCTCGAACGCCTCGACGTGGGCGACTGCGCCCGCAAACGCCCCGGGGCGCTCACCCAGGCCCAGCGCCAGCGGATCGCCATCGCCCGCGCCCTGGCCGCCGAACCCACCGTGGTCTTCGCCGACGAGCCGACCGCCCCGCTGCACGCCGCGGACCGCGCCCAGGTGCTGCGCACCCTCACCACGGCCGCCCGCTCCCACCAGATCACCGTCGTCCTGGCCACCCTCGACGACGAGAGCGCGGCCCTCGCCGACCGCACCGTCGTCCTCGCCGACGGCCGCCGGGGCGGCGCCCTCCCGGCACCCGAGGCGACCGAAGGGGAGGGCAGGGCCGCGTGCTCAGTCTCCGCCTAGCGCGCGGCGCCCACCCGCTCGTCCTCCTGCGACGGCTGCTCGTCGCCGTCGCCTCCTCCGGCGCCGGCTTCCTGCTGCTGTGCTCCCTGGGCTACGCGGTGGCCCACCCCGGCGCCACGGAACAGTCGCTGGTGCGGCTGCTGTGGTGCGCGGTGCCCGTGGCCGCCGTCACCCAGTTCGCCGTCACCGTGGCCCGCAGCGACCCGGCGACCCGCCCGCGCGACGGGCTCGACGCCATCGGTTTCGGCCCCGTCCGCCTCTCCCTGCTCGCCGCCACGTCGACGGCCCTGTCCTGCGGGCTCGGCAGCGCCGCCGCCCTGCTGGTCTACCTCGAACTCCGCGGCGACCTCGGCGGCACCCCGCTGAGCGGCACGGCCTCGGGACTGCTCGACGGGGACGCGGCCCTGCCCTGGGCCGCGACGCTCACGCTGCTCGGGCTGCTGCCCGCGCTGGCGGCGGGCGCGTGCGCCATCGCGCTGCGCCCGCGCAAGGAGCGCGCCGGAGGCGCGCCCAGGACCGTTTCGACGGCGGCGCTGCCCGACACCGCCAAGGAGGACCGCCGGGGCTACGCGGGCCTCCCCTGGGGCGTGGCGGTCATCGCCTGCGGCCTCGCTCTGGAGGCGTACGTGGGCCACGCCCCCGCCCCCGCCCCGGACAGCCTGCTGACACTGCCGGGCCAGGACGGCGGCACCTCCCCCGGGCTGATGGGCGGCTGGCTGCTCGCCTCCCTGGGCCTGGTGCTGGCCGGCCCCGGCCTCACCCACTGGAGCGGCACCCTGCTGTCGGCCGGGCGGCCCGGCCCGACGCGGCTGCTCGCCGGCCGCATACTGCAGGACACGGCGAACCGGCTCGGGCGGCCCCTCGGGGTGCTCTGCGCGGTGGCGGCGGGCGCGCTCGCGGCCGTCGAGCTGTACGGCGCGGCCTGGGAACGGTCGGGCCCCCGCCCGTTCGGGCCGCTCACGGGGCTGGGCGCGGCCGTGGTGATGGCCTGTGTGACGGCCACCGCCATCACCGCCGCCATCGACACCCGGCACTGCCGCGCCGAGACCACCACCGCGCTGCTGCGGCTGGGCATCCCCGCCTCCCTGCTGCGCGGTGCGGCGGCCGTCCGCACGGGCGTCCTGCTGATCGTGCTCGCCCCGCTGACCTGGGTCATCGCCGAACTCGCCGCCCTGCCGCTCACCCGGTCTTGACCAGTTCTTGACCGAAGGCAACTCCGACGCCGAAATCCACGTCTGCTCAGAAGTACGTCTGCTTCCTGAGCACGACGGCTTATCAGGCGAACGGAGCTACTGGTGATCATCGGCCTTGTCACGGCTGTCGCGGCCTCTGCGTGTTACGGCACAGGATCGGTCCTACAGGCCGTGGGGTCCCGGAAATCGGCCCAGCGGGAGGCCGCGACGGCGTCCTCCACGGCCACCACCCAGCATGGCGGGCCCAGCCTGTCCTCCACCGCGAAGGCCGCCGTCACCTGGGAGTTCATGGTCGGCACGGTCCTGGACTTCATAGGCTTCGCCCTCGGCGCCCTCGCCGCCCGGATGCTGCCGCTGTTCCTCTCCCAGACCGTCATCAGCGCCAACCTGATCGTCACCGCGCTGCTGAGCATCAAGCTCCTCGGCATCAAGCTCAACCGCAGGGAGTGGATGTCGATCGGAGTCGTCTGCTCCGCCCTGGTGCTGCTGGCGACCGCCGCCGGCCACGAGGGCAACGGCGACGCCGCGCGCTCCACCCACTGGTGGCTGCTGATCATCTCGGTCGTCCTGATGGGCGGCGGCTGGACCGCCGTCCACTTCCTCGGCTCCCGGGCCGCGATCCTCGCCGGCCTGCTCTCCGGCCTCGGCTTCGGCGCGATCGGCGTGGGCGTCCGCATCCTCGACGGCATCGACCCCTTCGACCTGCCCACCCTCCTCGCCGACCCGGCCCTCTACGCCATCCTCATCTCCGGCTCCGTCGGCATGTACCTCCACACCGTCGCCCTCCAGATCGGCTCCGTGAACGGCGCCACGGCCGCCCTCGTCGTCGGCGAGACGGTCCTCCCCGGCATCATCGGCGTCCTCTGGCTGGGCGACGCGTCCCGCGAGGGCTTCGCGTGGATGGCCGTCCTCGGCTTCCTCCTGGCCGTGGCGGGCGCGGTGGCGGTGGCCTGGTTCGGCGAACCGGACAGCCACGGGGCGACGGCGCCGCAGACGGCGGAGAAGGAACCGACAGCTGTATAGCCAACGCCGGACGGGCTGATTTCAGCCCGTCCGGCGTTTGAGGACCGGGGTCCGGGGCGGAGCCCCGGTGACGGGAAGGGGCGGGTCAGGGGAGAACAACGACCTCGTCCGCCACGAAGGCGGCACCCACACGGTCGCCCACCCCCGGCGCCCCACCGAGCGGGCACGCCGCCTCGAGCTCGGGACCGTCGGCAGGCCGGAGCCGCACCACGACGTGGTCCCCCCGGAACGTCCGGGAAACCACCTCGCACGCCAGCCCGTCCGAAACGGGCACCAGCCGAACACCCCCCGGCCGCACCAGCACCGCGCACTCCCCCGGCTCCGTCCCCGACGGCACGGGCAGCACACCCCACACCGTCTCCGCCCGCTCTCCCGTCACCGTCGCCGGCACGACGTTGTCGAAGCCCAGGAACCGGGCCACGAACTCCGACGCCGGCCGCCGCCAGACCTCCATCGGCGTGCCCACCTGCGCGATCCGCCCGTCGCGCATCACCACCACCCGGTCGGCGAGCGCGAACGCCTCGCCCTGGTCGTGGGTGACGGCCAGGACGGTCGTCCCCAGCCGCCCGAACAGCCCGCGGAGCTCCTCCACGAGCCGCTCGCGCAGGCCCCGGTCGAGCTGCCCCAGCGGCTCGTCGAGCATCAGCAGCCGAGGCTCGGGGGCCAGCGCCCGCGCCAGCGCGACGCGCTGCTGCTCACCGCCCGACAGCGCCCCCACGGCCCGCTTCTGCGCGCCCGGCAGCCCCACCAGGTCGAGCAGCTCGGTCACCCGGCGCTCGGTCTCGGCCCGCCCGGTCCCCCGGACGCGCAGCCCGAAGGAGACGTTCCCGGCGACGTCCCGCTGGGGGAAGAGCTGGTGGTCCTGGAACATCAGGCCCACCCCGCGCCGGTGCGGGGGCACCCCGCCCTGGTCGCGCCCGCCGAGCAGCACCCGCCCGGCGTGGGCCGGCTGGAGGCCGGCCACCACGCGCAGCAGCGTCGACTTGCCGCTGCCGCTCGGGCCGAGCACGCACACGGTCTCGTGGTCGGCGACGTCGAGGTCGACCGCGTCCAGCACCGCGCGCCCGCCGAAGCGGACGGTCACGCCTTCGAGGCGAAGCATCAGAACTCTCCCGTACGGTCGGTGCGCACACGCTCCAGCACCAGCAGCGCCGCCGCGCACACCAGCATCAGGATCGTGCTGAGGGCCATCGCCTGGCCGTAGTTGAGTTCGCCGGGGCGGCCCAGCAGCCGGGCCACGGCCACCGGCAGGGTGGGGTTGTCGGGGCGGGCGATGAAGACGGTCGCGCCGAACTCGCCCAGCGACACCGCGAACGCGAAGCCCGCCGCGATGCCCAGGGCCCGGCCCACCAGCGGCAGGTCCACTTCCCGCCAGGCCCGCAGCGGGGAGGCGCCGAGCACCGCGGCCGCCTCCCGCAGCCGGGTGTCCACCGCGCGCAGCACGGGCAGCACGGTGCGGACGACGAAGGGCACGCCCACCAGCGCCTGGGCCAGCGGCACCAGGATCCACGAGGTGCGCAGGTCCAGCGGCGGCTCGTCCAGGGCGATCAGGAAGCCGAAGCCGACGGTCACGGCGGAGGTGCCCAGCGGCAGCATCAGCAGGGCGTCGAAGCCGCGGACGAGCCGGCCCTCGCGCCGGGTGAGGGCCGCCGCCGCGAGGCCGCCGACGACGACCGCGATGGCGGTGGCGGCGAGCGCGTACGTGAGCGAGTTGCCGATGGTGTCGAGCGCGGCGACGGTGAACGTGCCGCCGCCCGCGCCCGCCGAGGCGAGGGCGCGGTAGGAGGCGAGGCCGTAGCCGTCGGGGCCCTCGAAGGAGCGCAGGACGAGGACGGCGAGCGGCAGCACCACCAGCAGCGCGACGACGGCGAGGACGGACGCCAGCAGCGCCCACTGGCCGGCGCCGCGCGGGCGGCGGGCGGTGCGGGAGGCGTCCACGAGCCGCAGCGTCGCCTCACGGCGCCGTACGGTCCGGGCGTGGACGGCCAGCAGCGCGGCCACGACGACGAACTGGAGCAGGGTGAGGACGGCGGCCGTGGGCAGGTCGAGGAGCTGCGCCGTCCGCTGGTAGATCTCCACCTCCAGCGTGGCGTAGCGGGGTCCGCCGAGGATCTGGACGACGCCGAAGGAGGTGAAGGTGAAGAGGAAGACCATGAGGGCGGCGGCGGCCACGGCGGGGCCGAGCGCGGGCAGGGTCACCCGGCGCCAGGCGGCGAGGCGGCCGGCGCCGAGGACGCGGGCCGCCTCCTCCTGGCGGGGGTCGAGCTGGGCCCACAGCCCGCCGACGGTGCGGACGACCACGGCGTAGTTGAAGAAGACGTGGGCGAGGAGGATCGCCCAGATCGTGGTGTCCAGGCGGACGCCCCACAGCTCGTCCAGCAGCCCGCCCCGGCCCACGAGTGCCAGGAACGCCGAGCCGGCGACGACGGTCGGCAGCACGAACGGGACCGTGACGACGGCTCTGAGCAGCCGTTTGCCGGGGAAGTCGAGGCGTGCGAAGACGTAGGCGCCGGGGAGGGCGAGCAGGAGGGTCAGGGCGGTGGAGGCGGCCGCCTGCCAGAGCGTGAACCACAGGACGTCGCGGATGCCGGGGTCGGTGAGCACCTCGCCCACGCGGGCGAGCTGCCACCGGCCGCCGTCCGTGAGGCCGCGGGTGACGATCGAGGCGACGGGGTAGGCGAAGAAGACGCCGAAGAAGGCGAGCGGCACGGCCATCAGGCCGAGCCGCGTCGCCGCCCGGCGGGCGCCCGGCGCCCTCCCGGCGGCCTGCCTTCCGGCGGGCGCGCCGGTCACGTCGGGCGCGCCGGCCGTCCCGGCTTCGGTTACTTCAGGACGAGCGAGGACCATTCCTTGACCCACTGGTCGCGGTTCTTGGCGATCTTCTCCGGGGCGAGCGTCTGCGGGTCGGTGACCTGCGCGCCGTACCGGGTGAAGACCTCGGGCAGCTTGGCGTCCTGGCTGACCGGCTTGACGTACATCTGGAGGGGCATGTCCTCCTGGAACGTCCTGCTCAGCATGAAGTCGACGAGGGCCTTGCCGCCCTCGGTGTTCTTCGCGCCCTTGAGGAGGCCGGCGAACTCGGTCTGCCGGAAGCAGGTGCCGGTCGCGACGCCGGTCGGGCCCTCCTTCGGCAGCGGCTTGGCGCCGACGACCTCGGCGGGCGGGCTGGAGGCGTAGGAGACGACGAGGGGCTTGTCGCCCTTGGCCTTCTTCCCGCCGGCGGAGCCGGAGAAGCGCTCGTTGTAGGCCTGCTCCCAGCCGTCGACGACCTCGACGCCGTTGGCCTTGAGCTTGCTCCAGTAGTCCTTCCAGCCGTCGTCGCCGTACTTGGCGGCGGTGGCGAGCTGGAAGGCGAGGCCGGGCGAGGAGGTGGCGGCGTTCTCGGTGACGAGGAGGCCCTTGTACTCCGGCTTGATCAGGTCGTCGAACGTCTTCGGCGGGTCCAGTTTGTGGTCGGCGAAGTACGCGCGGTCGTAGTTGACGCAGATCTCGCCGGTGTCGACGGGCGTGACGCGGTGCTGGGCGGCGTCGGCCTGGAACTCCTTGGGGACCCGGTCCAGGCCCTTGGCTTCGTAGGGGGTGAAGATGCCGTTGTCGAGGGCCCGGGAGAGCAGGGTGTTGTCGACGCCGAAGAAGACGTCGCCCTGCGGGTGGCTCTTGGAGAGGATCGCCTGGTTGACGGCCTGACCGGCGTCGCCGCCCTTGACGACCTTGACCTTGTAGCCGGTCTGCCGGGTGAACTCCTGGAGCACGGAGTCCGAGGCGACGAACGAGTCGTGGGAGACGAGGGTGACGGTCTTGCCGCCCGACGCCTCACCGCCCTTGTCGCCGGAGCCGCCGCAGGCGGCGAGCGCCGGAAGGCCGAGGGTGGCGACGGCCGTCGCCACGACGGCACGCCGAAGGCTGGTGTTCATGGTGGTGCTGACTCCCTACGCCGGTACTAACCGGATCAGGTCCGAGGGTCTGCGGGCCGTGCCGCACTCTCAGCGCCCTGGGCGCTCCCCTGTCGGATTGTTCATTTGTACGAAAGGCACCGTATCAGTGCCGACCGGTCTCCCCGGCCGGCACTGACACGGCTCAGCGCTCGGTGGCGGCCAGCTGGCCGCAGGCGCCGTCGATCTCCTGGCCGCGGGTGTCCCGTACGGTCACGGGCACGCCGTGGGCGGCGATGGCCTGGACGAAGGCGCGCTCGTCCTCCGGGCGGGACGCCGTCCACTTGGAGCCGGGGGTGGGGTTGAGCGGGATCAGGTTGACGTGCACCCGCTTGCCCTTGAGGAGCCGGCCGAGCAGGTCGCCGCGCCAGGCCTGGTCGTTGATGTCGCGGATCAGGGCGTACTCGATGGAGATCCGGCGGCCGGACTTCTCCGCGTACTCCCAGGCGGCGTCGAGGACCTCGCGGACCTTCCAGCGGGTGTTGACCGGCACCAGGGTGTCGCGCAGCTCGTCGTCGGGCGCGTGGAGCGAGACCGCGAGACGGCACTTGAAGCCCTCGTCGGCGAACCGGTGCATGGCCGGGACCAGGCCGACCGTGGAGACGGTGATGCCGCGCTGGGACAGGCCCAGGCCGTCCGGCTCGGGGTCGGTCAGCCGGCGGATGGCGCCGACGACGCGCTTGTAGTTGGCCAGCGGCTCGCCCATGCCCATGAAGACGATGTTGGACAGCCGCGCCGGGCCGCCGGGCACCTCGCCGTCGCGCAGGGCGCGCATGCCGTCGACGATCTGGTGGACGATCTCGGCGGTGGACAGGTTGCGGTCCAGCCCGGCCTGGCCGGTGGCGCAGAACGGGCAGTTCATGCCGCAGCCCGCCTGGGAGCTGATGCACATGGTGACCCGGTCCGGGTAGCGCATCAGGACGGACTCGACGAGCTTGCCGTCGTGCAGCCGCCAGAGGGTCTTGCGGGTGGTGTCGTCGTCGCACGAGATGTGCCGCACCACGCTCATCAGGTCCGGCAGCAGCTCATCGGCGAGCTTCTCGCGGGCCGCCGCCGGGATGTCCGTCCACTGCGCCGGGTCGTGGGCGTAGCGGGCGAAGTAGTGCTGGGACAGCTGCTTGGCGCGGAACGGCTTCTCGCCGATCGCGGCGACGGCCTCGCGGCGCTCGGCGGGGCTGAGGTCGGCGAGGTGCCGCGGGGGCAGCTTGGCTCCGCGGGGGGCGACGAAAGTGAGTTCTCCGGGTGCAGGCATGGTCCCACCAGTGTCGCAGACATACGGAGGGGGCCCGCCGTCCTGTGGACGACGGACCCCTCACGTATCGAACACCTTCCGAAAAGCCCAGGTCAGGGCCGTTCGGCATCAGGAGCCGACGAAGGCCACCATCAGCAGCCACACCACCGGCGCGGTCGGCAGCAGCGAGTCCAGCCGGTCCATGATCCCGCCGTGGCCGGGGAGCAGGGCGCCCATGTCCTTGATCCCCAGATCCCGCTTGATCATGGATTCGCCGAGGTCGCCGAGCGTGGCGCTGACCGCCACCGCGAGGCCCAGCAGCAGGCCCTGCCACCACACCCCGTCGTCGATCAGCAGCTGCATGCACAGCGCGCCCGCCACCATCGCGAACAGCACCGCGCCGATCAGGCCCTCGCGGGTCTTGCCGGGGCTGATGCGCGGCGCGAGCTTGTGCCGCCCGAACCGCCAGCCCACCGCGTACGCCCCGGTGTCGCTGACGACCGTCAGGATCAGGAACGTCAGCACCCGCCAGGCACCGTCGTCGGCGGCCAGTATCAGCGCCACGAACGTGGCGAGGAAGGGCACGTAGAACGCCGCGAAGATGCCGGCCGTGACGTCCTTGAGGTAGTCGTCCGGCGGCTCCGTCATCCGCCAGACGAGCACGGCGAGCGCGGTGAAGGCCATGGCCACCCACGCGCCCTCGGCGCCGTTGACGTAACCGGCGACGATCATGGCGGCGCCGCCGATGGCCAGCGGCACCAAGGGGGCCTTGATGTTCTTCCGCTCGGCGAGGCGGGAGGTCAGCTCCCACAGCCCGACCACCACGGCGATCACGATCACGCCGAGGAAGACGGGCTTGTAGACGAACAGGGAGGCGAGGATCACCGCACCGAGGCCGACCCCCACCCCTATCGCGGCACGCAGATCGCGACCCGCGCTCTTCTTCGCCGGAGGCCCCTGTGGGGCGGCGGGCTCCTGCGGCCGGATGTCGGGCTCCTGTTCATCGCGGAACAGGGGGCCACCGATGTGGGCGGCCCCCTGGTCACGGTCGGCTCCGTCGTCCTGGTATCCGCCTGATCCGGGCACAATGGGCATGGGCCGAGTCTGCGCCGCGTCACCCGCGACGTGCAGAGGACCCGCCGAGAGGGGCACCTCCCGGCCGTAGCCGGGGCTGGTTCCCTGGCCGGTGGACCCCCAGTGACCGGCGCGTGGCGGGGCTCCCCAGGATGCGTCGTTCATCAGACCTCGAGCAGCTCGGCTTCCTTGTGCTTGAGCAGCTCGTCCACCTGCGCGACGTACTTCGCGGTGGTGTCGTCGAGCTCCTTCTCCGCGCGGCGGACGTCGTCCTCGCCGGACTCCTTGTCCTTGACCAGCTTGTCCAGGGCGTCCTTGGCCTTGCGGCGGATGGAGCGGATCGAGACCTTGGCGTCCTCCGCCTTGGTCTTGGCGACCTTGACGAACTCGCGGCGGCGCTGCTCGGTCAGCTCGGGGAACGTCACCCGGATGATGCTGCCGTCGTTGCTCGGGTTGACGCCCAGGTCCGAGTCGCGGATGGCCTGCTCGATGTTGCGCAGCGCGCTCTTGTCGAACGGGGTGACCACGGCCATGCGCGGCTCGGGCACCGAGAACGACGCCAGCTGATTGATGGGCGTCAGCGCGCCGTAGTAGTCGGCCACGATCTTGTTGAACATCGCCGGGTGCGCACGCCCGGTGCGGATCGCCGCGAAGTCCTCCTTGGCGACCACAACGGCCTTCTCCATCTTCTCCTCGGCCTCGAGGAGGATCTCTTCGATCACCACTTGCTCCTGGTGTTATCAGTAAGCAGAGCCTCGCCCCTGCGCGCGTCTTCTCCTGCACGGTGTCCGACCGGGCAGGCGGTTGTCCATCCCCGTGCCGAGGTCTTCCCCCGGCGCGGTGTTGCCGTCCGTCGCGGGGGCGGCCGATTCCTCGGCCGCCCCCGCGACGGACGGCGTACGGGCTCGTCAGTCCCGCGTGCCCTGGTCGCTCACGAGCGTGCCGATCTTCTCACCCTTGACCGCACGGGCGATGTTGCCCGCCGCGAGCAGCTCGAAGACGAGGATCGGCAGCTTGTTGTCCATGCACAGGCTGATCGCGGTGGCGTCGGCGACCTTGAGGCCGCGGGCCAGCACCTCGCCGTACTCGAGGGCGTCGAACTTCACCGCGTCGGGGTTCTTCTTGGGGTCGGAGTCGTAGACCCCGTCGACGCCGTTCTTGCCCATGAGGATCGCCTCGGCGTGGATCTCCAGGGCGCGCTGGGCGGCGGTGGTGTCGGTGGAGAAGTAGGGCATGCCCATGCCCGCGCCGAAGATCACGACGCGGCCCTTCTCCAGGTGGCGCACGGCGCGCAGCGGGATGAACGGCTCGGCGACCTGGCCCATGGTGATACCGGTCTGGACCCGGGTCTCGACGCCTTCCTTGGCCAGGAAGTCCTGGAGGGCGAGGCTGTTCATCACGGTGCCGAGCATGCCCATGTAGTCCGAGCGGGCGCGGTCCATGCCGCGCTGCTGGAGCTCGGCGCCGCGGAAGAAGTTCCCGCCGCCGATGACCACGGCGATCTCGTAGCCCTCGCGGACCACGGCCGCGATCTCGCGGGCGATGGCGTGCACGACATCGGGGTCGACGCCGAGTCCACCGCCGCCGGCGAAGGCCTCACCTGACAGTTTCAGCAGGAACCGACGGCGATTGCCCTGGTCGGTGCCGGTGTCACCGGCGGCCTGCGTGGCGTCCGCGCCCTGATTCATTGGAGTTCTCCTCGTGCACATACGAAGAAGGCCACTGCCGGATGGATCCTTTCGGTTCCCTCTGCGGCAATGGCCTCCTCGTCACATCAGCGGCCGGCCCGTGAGCGGCCGACTGCGTACGACCCTAGCGGGTCGCGGGTCATTCGCTGCCCTGCGGACGGCTCAGGCGCCGACGCGGATGCGGGCGAAGCGCTTCAGCGTGACGCCGGCCTCGTCCAGGACCTTCTGGACGGTCTTCTTGTTGTCCTTGGCGAAGGGCTGGTCCAGCAGGACCTGCTCCTTGAAGAAGCCGGTGACGCGACCCTCGACGATCTTCGGCAGGGCGGCCTCGGGCTTGCCCTCCTCGCGAGCGGTGGCCTCGGCGACGCGGCGCTCGTTCTCCACGGTCTCGGCCGGGATGGCGTCACGGGTGAGGAACTTCGGCGCGAAGGCGGCGATGTGCTGCGCGACGTCCTTGGCGACCTCGGCGTTGTCCTTGTCCAGCTCGACCAGGACACCGACCTGCGGGGGCAGGTCAGCGGCGGTGCGGTGCATGTAGGCGTAGACCTTGCCGTCGGCGAAGTGCGCGAAGCGGTCCACGACGATCTTCTCGCCGAGGGTGGCGTTGGCCTCGTCCACGAACGCCTGGACGGTCTTGCCGGCCTCGATCTCGGAGGCCATGAGGGCCTCGACGTCGGCCGGGGCGGCCTTGGCGATGTGGGCGGCCAGGGCGTCGGCGACGGTGATGAACTTCTCGCCCTTGGCGACGAAGTCCGTCTCGCACTTCAGCTCGACGATGACACCGGAGGTGTTGTCCTCGGCGATGAGGGAGGCGACGGCGCCGTTCTCGGTGGTGCGGCTCTCGCGCTTGGCCACACCCTTCAGGCCCTTGACGCGGACGATCTCGACGGCCTTCTCGAGGTTGCCCTCGGCCTCGTCGAGCGCCTTCTTGCAGTCCATCATGCCGGCGCCGGTCTGCTCACGGAGCTTCTTGACGTCAGCGGCGGTGTAGTTCGCCATCCTTCAATCCTTCTCGTCACTGCGCCCCGCCGTGCCACCCGGGCATCCGGCAGGGCTGGTCCGTCTTGAGGTCACCACACCTGTCGGCTCCCGTCCCGCTGACGGGGTCCGACAGTGGATCCGCCGGGCGACGGCGGGGGCACCGGGCCCCCGCCGTCGTCCGGTACAGGGCGTCAGGCCTGCTCGGCGTCCGCGGCCGGCTTCTCAGCCTCGGCCTCGGCCTCGGCGGCCGGAGCCTCGGCGGCCGGAGCCTCGTCCTTCTTCTCGCCCTCGAGCAGGTCGCGCTCCCACTCGGCCAGCGGCTCGCCGGCGGCCTTGTCGGCCTTGACGTCACCGGTGGCGGCACCGGAACGGGCGATGAGGCCCTCGGCGACGGCGTCGGCGATCACGCGGGTGAGCAGGGTGACGGAGCGGATGGCGTCGTCGTTGCCCGGGATCTTGTAGTCGACCTCGTCGGGGTCGCAGTTGGTGTCGAGGATGGCGACGACCGGGATGCGGAGCTTGCGCGCCTCACCGACGGCGATGTGCTCCTTCTTGGTGTCCACGACCCAGACGGCGCTCGGCACCTTCTGCATCTCGCGGATACCGCCGAGGGTCTTCTCCAGCTTGGCCTTCTCGCGGGAGAGGACCAGGAGCTCCTTCTTGGTGAGGCCGGAGGCGGCCACGTCCTCGAAGTCGATGAGCTCGAGCTCCTTCAGGCGCTGGAGGCGCTTGTAGACGGTCGAGAAGTTGGTGAGCATGCCGCCCAGCCAGCGCTGGTTGACGTAGGGCATGCCGACACGGGTCGCCTGCTCGGCGATGGCCTCCTGGGCCTGCTTCTTCGTACCGACGAACATGATGGAGCCACCGTGCGCGACGGTCTCCTTCACGAACTCGTAGGCGCGGTCGATGTACGACAGCGACTGGAGCAGGTCGATGATGTAGATGCCGTTGCGCTCCGTGAAGATGAAACGCTTCATCTTCGGGTTCCAACGACGGGTCTGGTGACCGAAGTGGACGCCGCTCTCCAGCAGCTCCCGCATCGTGACGACGGCCATGGCCGCGCTCCTTGAAATACTCGGTTCCACGACGGCCGGGCGGCCGCCGCTCCTGACGCCCCGACGCGCCTGCCGCGAACGAATCCCTTGCGAGGAGCCGTTTCACGGACCGAGAGACACGGCCACCGTGCTGCCCGAGAGGGTCTGACGCGTCAGTGGCGGGGCGTGCGAAGTCGACCCGGTGACCCGGATCGCCATGAGAAGTGTACGGGACCGGAGAACCCCCGGGTGACGGCGTTGTCCACAACCCACGAGTAGTCCACAGATCCGGATCAAGATCCCCACGATTCGCCGGCCCCGGCCATGGTTACTCCATGCGACGAACCGACTTCTCCGCCTTCGCCGACTTCTCCGGCTTCTCCGCCCGACGACGTGCCACGGCCGGACGGGCGCTCACGCTCTGCGCGCTCACGGCCCTGATCCTGTTCCCGACCTTCCTGTTCCTGACCTGCGCGACGGCCGTCTCGGGCCCCGCTCCCCCGGCCCCCGGCCCACCCAGGGCGTCGGGCGGCCCCGGCGGCGACCGGTCCTGGCCCGTCGCGGGCGCCCGGGGCGCCCGGCCCCTGGTCCTGCGGGCCTGGGAGCCGCCCCCGGCCCGCTGGGCGGCGGGCCACCGGGGCGTCGACCTCGCGGCCGGCCCCGGCCTGCCGGTCCGGGCCGCCACCCCGGGCCGGATCTCCTTCGCGGGCCGGATCGCGGGGCGGGGCGTGGTGGCGGTGGAGCTCGCCCCCGCCCTGCGGACGACATACGAACCCGTACGGGCGACGGTGCGCGAGGGCGACCACGTCGACGCCGGTCAGATCATCGGCCTCCTGGAGGCCGGCTCGGCCCATTGCCCGGGCCACGGTTGTCTCCACTGGGGCCTGCGCCGCGGGGAGGACTACCTCGACCCGCTGACGCTCCTGCCACCGTGGATGCTGCGCCGCGCCCCCTCCCGGCTGTGGCCGGTGGGCCCGAGCGCTCGGCTGCCGCTAGCCGCAGACGCCTCGCAGGGCCATGGCGACGGCCGCCTCGGTGATCCGGTCCGGTTCCTCCGCCGCGCCGAGCTCGATGCGACGTACCGCGGCGTCGACGACTCCCTGGAGGAGCATGGCCGCCAGGCGGGGCTGGTCGTGGCCGAGGGCGTCCAGCGCTTCGACGACCATGGCGACGAGGCCGCCGTGGGCGGCGCGGATTTTCTCGCGGGCGCCGGAGTCGAGCTCGCCCGCGGAGATGGCGACGACGGCCCGGTGACGGCGGTCGCCGACGAGCGACAGCTGCTGCCGCACATATGCCTCGATCTTCCCCCCCGGTGTGTCGGCGCGCTCCATGGCGGCCTCGACCTCGGCCGCCCAGACGGGGAAGTCCACGGCGCACAGTTCTTCGACGACGGCGGCGCGGGAGCGGAAGTACTCGTAGACCGAGGACCGCGCGAGCCCGGTGCGCTCGGCGAGGGCGGGGAAGGTCAGGGCTTCCGTTCCGCCTTCGGACAGCAAGGAGCGCGCGGCGTCCAGGAGGGCGCCGCGCTGCATCGTCCGGTGCTCGGCCACTGAGGCCGCTCGAATCCTGGGCACGGTCCCACTTTACGGACACACCGCGTCGGGGACGACGCTGGAGGGACGATTCAGCGTCCGACGTCCGCCAGCTTGGCCCGCAACTGGAGGACGGACTTGGTGTGGATCTGGCTGACCCTGCTCTCCGTGACCCCGAGCACGTGGCCGATCTCGGCGAGGGTGAGGCCCTCGTAGTAATAGAGGGTGACCACGGTCTTCTCCCGCTCGGGGAGGGTGTTGATGGCCCGGGCCAGCAACCGGCGCAGTTCGTGGTCCTCGGCCACCTCGACGGGGTCGTCGGCGGCGGTGTCCTCCAGGGTGTCCATCAGGCTGAGCCGGTCGCCGCCCTCGCCGCCGACGTGCAGCAGCTCTTCCAGGGCCACCACGTTGGCCAGCGACAACTGACTGAAGACGGAGTGGAGTTCCTCCAGGGAGATGTCCATCTCGGCCGCGACCTCCGCTTCGGAGGGGGTGCGGCGCAGGGCGGCTTCGAGGGTGGCGTAGGCGCGCTCGACGGCACGGGCTTTCTGCCGGACCGAACGGGGGATCCAGTCCAGGGCCCGCAGTTCGTCGATCATGGCGCCGCGGATGCGGGTGATGGCGTAGGTCTCGAACTTGATGGAGCGGGTGGGGTCGAACTTCTCGATGGCGTCGATCAGGCCGAAGATCCCGGAGGAGACGAAGTCGGCCTGCTCGACGTTGGGCGGCAGCCCGACGCTGACGCGGCCCGCCACGTACTTCACCAGGGGCGAGTAGTGGAGGATCAGTTGCTCCCGCAGCCGTTCGTCGCCCGAGGCCTTGTACGACCGCCACAGCTCGTCGAGCGTCGAGGGTGCGGGAGGGCGCACGGCGCCGCGCGCTGCGGGCGGTGCCGCCGCGCGGTCGGACCCGGAGGTGTGCTGGGGCATTCGTCGTTTTGAGCCGTTCTGCTGTGACTTGGACCGGGTGGTACGAATGGATGGATTCCGTGAGCGTAGCGTGACCGTGGCGCTGCGGTGAGCGATGAGGCCCCTTCGGTCTTCACGGAGGGGCGCGGATGTCCTCCGCAGGTCCGCGTTCCGCGGCGGCGGCCGTCGGGACGCCCGGGGCCGCGCAGAGCCCGCCGTATCGGCCGGCTCGGCCCACCCCTTAACCCTTTCACCCGATCACCCCAGGTCAAGCACCGCCTCGCCGCACACCGGGGCGCCGTCCGAGGGGCTTGGGGGTCCCGGACGTTGACGTCGCGTCAGCCAATTGCCACTGATCGCCCAGTCGTTCCACGAACCCCAGCGCCTGGAGTTCGTACAGGCTGCCGAGCGTCCGGTCCCGGCCCATCCCGGCGTTACGGGCGATGAGCGCGAGCTCGGCGCCGCCTTTGCCGGGGACGGCTTCCAGTGTTCTGGCGGCCGCGTCGGGCAGCAGGTCCCTGGCCAGGACGGGGCCCCTGCGCTCGGGGGCCAGCTCGCCCATGTCGCCGATCAGCTCGGTGATCTCGTCGGCGTCGGTCACCAGACAGGCCCCTTCGCGCAGGAGTTCGTGGACCCCGGCGGAGAGCCCCGACGTCACCGGCCCGGGCACCCCCATGGTGTGCCGCCCCAGTTCTCGCGCGCGGCGCGCGGTGACCAGCGAGCCGCTGCGGTATTCGGCCTCCACGACCACGGTTCCCCGGGTGAGCGCGGCGATCACGCGGTTGCGCAGGACGAAGCGGCTGCGCGTGGGGTGGCCGCCGGGTGGTAACTCGGCCAGGACGAGACCCTGTTCCGCGATCCGGTCGAGCAACTCGGCGTGTCCGCGCGGGTAGGGCACGTCGATCCCCGAGGCCAGCACCGCCATGGTGGCCCCGCCGGCGGCCAGCGCGCCCCGGTGGGCGGCCCCGTCGACGCCGAAGGCGGCCCCGGAGACGACCACCCAGCCGCGCTCCGCGAGCCCTGAGCCGAGGGTCGCCGCCACATAGGAGCCGTAGTCGGTGCAGGCGCGGGCTCCGACGACGGCGACCGACCGCAGCGCCCACAGTCGTACGTTCGGACTGCCGTGGACCCAGAGGCCGATGGGGCGGGCGTCGGCCAGATCGTCGAGTTGTCCGGGCCATTCGACATCACCCGGGCAGATGAAGCGTCCGCCCATCCGGTCGACGGTGGCCAGATCGCGGACCGGATCGCGGTGCGCGGCGCGGGCCCGGCAGCCTTCCAGCCGGTCCGGGCGGGCTCCCTTCGGTGGCGGCCCCTTGCCGGTCAGGCCGTGCAGCAGGGCCTCGGGGCCCAGCTCCCTCAGCCAGCGGCCCACGAGTTCGTCCCCCGGTTCCGTCAGGCCGGTGAGCGCGGCCCGCGCCAGCCGCTCCCCCGGGCCGGGCCCGCTCATGGCCGGCCCCCGGCGGTCACCGCGCCGCGCCGGACGCCCGTGCGCAGCTCCAGCGCCTGGGCCACGTCCCCGGCGTCGGGCCGGGCGTGGCCGGCGAGGTCCGCGATCGTCCAGGCGACCCGGAGGACCCGGTCCAGCCCGCGCGCCGTCAGCAGGCCGCGCTCCATGTCCCGTTCGGCCTCGGCGAGGGTGCCCGGTGGCATGCTCCAGCGGGTGCGCAGCTCATGGCCCGGCACTTCGCTGTTGGTGCGCCAGGGTGTGCCGGTGTACCGGGCGGCGGCCCGTTCGCGGGCGAGGCGGACGCGCGCGGCGACGTCGGCCGTGGACTCCGCCGGAGGGCCGGTGAGCTCCGAGCGGGCCACGGGCTCGACGGCCACTCTGAGATCCACACGGTCCATCAGCGGCCCCGACAGCCGCCCCAGATAGCGTTTGACCGCCCGGGGCGAGCAGTCGCAGCCGTCACCGGTCATGCCGCGCCGGCCGCAGGGGCAGGGGTTGGCCGCGAGGGCCAGCAGGAAGGCGGCGGGGAGGCGCATCACTCCGCCGGTGCGGGCGACGACGACGTGTCCGGACTCGAGCGGCTGCCGCAGGGCGTCGAGCACTCTGCCCGAGAATTCAGGGGATTCGTCGAGAAAAAGTACGCCATTGTGTGCGAGGGAGACGGCTCCCGGCCGGGGCAGTCCCGAACCGCCGCCGATCAGCGCGGGCATGGACGCCGAGTGGTGGGGCGCGCAGTAGGGGGCGCGGTCGATCAGGGGCTGTCCGGCGGGCAGGGTCCCGGCGACGGAGTGGACCGCCGTGACTTCGAGGGACTCTTGCGGTGTGAGGGGCGGGAGCAGCCCCGGCAGGCGTTCGGCCAGCATGGTCTTGCCGGCGCCCGGGCTGCCCACGAAGAGGAGATGGTGCCGCCCGGCGGCGGCCACCTCCAGCGCCCGGCGGGCCCTGGCCTGCCCCGCGACCTCGGCGAGGTCGGGCGGGCGCTCGCCGGGCCGCGCCCCGAGCGCGCCGCCGGCGCCCGGTACGACCAGCCCCGCGAGCATGGGGTCGGGCCGGCCCTCCCCCGGCGGCTCCTCGTCCTCCTCGGGGACGGGCTCGTCGGCCAGCACCGCGATCAGCTGGCGCAGGCTGCGGACGCCCAGCACGGCCACCCCGGGCACCAGGGCGGCCTCGGTCGCCGTCCGCTCGGGGACGACGACCTGCCGGTATCCGGCGTCTGCGGCGGCCAGGACGGCGGGGAGGATGCCCCGCACGGGGCGGACCCGTCCGTCGAGGCCCAGCTCGCCGATCATCATCAGGTCGGCGATCGTCCGGGGATCGATCCGCTCGGCCGCACCCAGTACCGCGCACGCGACGGCGAGATCGAAACCACTGCCGCCCTTGGGCACGGAGGCCGGGCTGAGCCCGACGGTGAGCTTCTTCTGCGGCCAGTCCGCGCCCGAGTTCACCACGGCGGCCCTGACCCGGTCGCGGCTCTCGCTGAGGGATTTGTCCGGCAGGCCGACGAGGGTGAAGGCGGCCACTCCCGGCTCCAGATCGGCCTGGACCTCGACCACCACGCCGTCCACCCCGGCCAGGGCGACCGAGCACGTCCGCGCGAAGCCCATCACGCCACCCCCTTGGCGTGCTCGACGAGCGGCGCGCCCCGGTCCGGGACGACCACGCCCACGAGATCGATGCGCACCCCGCCCGGCGGGGCTCCGCCGTGCCCGGCCAGCCATCGCTCGGCGAGCTCGCGCAGCCGCCCGGCCTTGGTGGCCGTGACGGCGGCCATCGGGGGTTCGAACCGGCCCGCGCGGCGGGCCTTCACCTCGCAGACCACCAGCACGTCGCCGTCCAGCGCCACGATGTCCAGCTCACCGGCGCGACACCGCCAGTTGCGATCCAGCACCGTCATCCCGGCCTCGGTCAGCCGGCGCGCCGCCAGATCCTCCCCGTACCTGCCGAGCCCCCCTCGGGCGTTCATCAGCACCACCTCCGGTGCCGACTATGCCGCCCGCGCCCCCAAGTTTTGGATCTTGGTGGATAACCCCGCGATTGTGGAAAACACCGTCACCCGATCATTGGTGGATAACCCCGCGATTGTGGAAAACACCGTCACCCGATCAGGGGAGGACCCCCCAGAGGAGCCCCAGAGGAGCCCAGAGGACCCCCGAACGATCGGATCACGTCCCCGGCAGATCGAGATCGGTCTTGTTGAGCTCCTCGATGTTCACGTCCTTGAACGTGAGCACCCGCACCTGCTTCACGAAGCGCGCCGGCCGGTACATGTCCCACACCCACGCGTCCGCCATCGAGACCTCGAAGAAGACCTCGCCCTGCACCGAGTGCACCTGCATCTCGTAGTCGTTCGTCAGGTAGAAACGGCGCTCGGTCTCGATCACGTATTTGAACAGTCCGACGACGTCGCGGTACTCCCGGTAGAGCTTCAGCTCCATCTCGGTCTCGTACTTCTCGAGGTCCTCGGCGCTCATGGCATGTTCCCCTTCAGCCGTGCGTCCCCCCATTGTGCGTCAGGCGCGCTCGGTCTCCAGGAGCACCGGCGTACTCGGGGGTCCCTCGTCGAGCAGCGCCCGCAGCAGCCCGGCGAGTCTGGTCGGGTACACCGTCTCATGCGTCGCGAGCAGTTCTTCGCAGGTCCACCAGCGCAGCCCCGACAGGCTGCGCCGCTCCAGCTCCGTCCCACCGCCGGACCAGGTGGGCCGCTGCGCGGTCCGGGCCAGGTAGTAGCGCTCGTCCTGCTCCCAGCGGCGGCCGTCGAAGGGGAACGAGCACCTGCGCGTCCAGAGCACCGGGCCGAGTTCGATCTCGGTGATCCCCGTCTCCTCGGCCAGCTCACGGCGCGCGGCCTCCTCCCAGCCCTCGTCGCCCTCCAGCCCTCCGCCGGGGGTGAACCACCAGGTGGTGGCGGGGTCGTCCGGTTCGTAGCCGTGGAGCAGCAGGATCCGGTCGTCCGGGTCCAGCAGGACGACGCGGGCGGCCCGGCGCGGGCCGTCGCCCTCGACCCCGCCCGTCTCACCCATGGGTCGCCACCGCCGCCTTCCCGCCGCGTGCCGCCCGCTGTGCGAGCGCGCCGACCGCCGCACCTCCCAGGATGAGCACCGCGCCCGCCACCACGCACGTCGTGATCAGCGGCAGCGGCCCCGGCCGGGAGGTGCCGCCGGGCAGGGCGGCGAAGGCGCCGGGGCGCTCGATCATGCCCCAGCCGGACACCGGCCAGGCCGTGGCGTCCACCCGGGCCCGGACGGCGTCACGCGGCACCGTGCCCTGACCCGCGTCGGTCATATGGCTGCGGGAGTCCAGCGAGTCCGAGCGGTGGTCGCCCAGGAGGAACAGCCGGCCCTCGGGGACGGTGGCCGAGAAACCGGTGGGCGAGGCCGGGCCGGAGCCCTCCAGATAGGGCTCCTCCACGGGCTTGCCGTTGATCATCAGGCGGCCCTGTTTGTCACAGCACTCGATGTGATCGCCGCCGACGCCGACGACCCGTTTGACCATTGGGACGTTGGCCCAGACCTCGTCCTCGAAGACGACGACGTCCCCGCGCCGCACCTCGCCGCCGTCGATCCGCTGGGCGAGGATCCGGTCGCCGCGCCCGATCGTGGGCGCCATCGAGTCCGTGGGCACGGTGTACGGCCGGTACAGCAGGGCGGCCCAGCCGAAGCCGCCGAGGAAGAGCACACAGCCGACGGCCACGGCCAGCCCGGACAGCACCCTGCCCGCGCGGCCGTGGCCGTCGACGCCACGTTCCACTGCGCTCATCGCGTCCCATCCCCCGTCCGCCGGTCCGACGGAACCGCACCCTACCCGGGGGTACGGGCTCCGGTCAGCCCCTGGCGAGGGCCGATGTCAGCCGGTTGGGGAGGGACGACGCGTCACCCCTTCGCGGTGGGGACCACCACGACGGACCGCTCGGACCCCTCGGCCTTGCGCAGGTTCCGGCGGCGGCGCCACAGCACCAGCGGCACCGCGCCCGCGAGCCCGAACGCCGGCGGCGCGACGGCGGCCGCGGCGCTCAGCCCCGGCTGGTCGAACGTGCCGGGGACCGGCAGCGTGGACCACCGGTTCACCGGCCAGGCCACGACGATCGCGCGGCCCACGACCTCGTCCTCCGAGACCGTGCCCTGGAACCTGTCGAGCTCCTGGTGGTAGCGGGAGTCGAGGGAGTCCTGACGGTGGTCGCCCATCACCCAGATCCGGCCCTGGGGCACCTTGATCGGGCCGAAGGGCTTGTCGCCGCAGGGCGTGTTCCCGGGGAAGATGTACGGCTCGTCGAGCGCCTTGCCGTTGACCGTCACCGGCTCGTTGTTGCCCTTGCACTCGACGGTGTCGCCGCCGACCGCGATGACCCGCTTGATCAGGTCCTTCTCCTCGGCCGAGGGCATCAGGCCGATGAAGCTGAGCACCTTCTGGAGCCCGCTGGCCACCGGGCCGTTGTCGGCGGCCGGGCTCTCGCCCAGCCAGCCGCCCGGATCGTGGAAGACGACGACCTCGCCGCGCTCGGGTTTGGAGCCGAACCACGGCGTGAGCTTGTCCACCAGCACCCGGTCGCCGCGCTGGAGGGTGTTCTGCATCGACTCGGAGGGAATCGAGAACGCCTGCACCAGGAAGGTCTTGATGAGCAGCGCGAGCACCAGCGCGATACCGATGAGGAGCGGCAGCTCCTTCCAGAAGGATCGTTGCTTCTTCGGCTCGTCGCGGCGCGACCCGCGGCCCTCGCCGCCGCTGCCGCCGTGCCCCGCGCCGCCTTCGGACGCGGGGGTCTCCGAGGACGTCACCGTCGTGGCGTCCTGGCCGGGACCGGCCGCCTGGGACCTGGCCTCCCGCGGCGTGTCACCGCCGGACGGCTCCCCGGACAGCTCCCCGGACGGCTCATCCGTCCGCCCGGGCCGCCTTTCGGGCTCTCCGTGACCGGAACGCGCGCCGACCGCCACATCCCCCACATCCACTCCTCACTCCACGCTGCCGCCCGCGATACGTACGACGCAGGCCCATCACTCCCATAACGAGCGGGAGTTCCGCAGGGGTCGGGAGCAGGATCAATCCTTCATGATCCGTGGGGGACAGACTATGCGGCGAACCGCCCGCCCGCGCATCCGCGCGCGGCGCGTCCCGCACCGAAGCGTACGTGTCCGGTTCGGTCAGCCGCCGCCAGTGGTCCAGCGGCCAGGCGATCAGCACCGCACGCCCCACCACCAGGTCCTCCGGGACGGTTCCCTGCCCCGGCTGGTCCAGGTGGTAGCGCGAGTCGGCCGAGTCGGAGCGGTGGTCGCCCATGACGAAGAGCCGGCCCGCCGGGACCTTCACGTCGAACGTCATCTGGGAAGGAGGGTTCCCCGGGTGGACGTAGGGTTCTTCGAGCGGCGTTCCGTTGACCGTGATTTTGCCGTCCTTGTCGCAGCACTTGACCCTGTCGCCGCCGACGCCCACCACGCGCTTGATGAGGTCCTGCTCGTCGGCCGAGGGCAGCAGGCCGATGAAGGTGAGCGCTTCCTTCCCCTGTTTGATCCCCACCGGGTCATGGCGGGACTTCCACTCGTCGCCGAGCCATCCCCCGGGGTCCTTGAAGACCACCACGTCGCCGCGCTGCGGCCGGGTCCCGAACCAGGGCGTCAGCTTGTCGACCAGCACCCGGTCGCCGATCCGGATGGTCTCCTCCATCGAGCCGGACGGGATCACGAAGGCCTGGACGAGGAACGTCTTCAGCACCAGGGCGATCAACACCGCGACGCCTATGAGGATGGGCACTTCCTTGAGCACCGAGCGCTGCCGCCGGCGCCGCTGCTTCCTGGCGGTCCGTTTCGCGGCCCTGCGCCGCTCCGCCCGTCCCCCGGCCCCCGGGGGCGGCCGGTCGTCGGGCGCCGTCGCCGGGCGGGCGGCCGGCGCGGCCGTACGGACGCCGGTGCGGCCCCTGCTACCCATGCGGGCCGCCTCCCCCGTGCCCCGGGCCCGGGTCGGGGACGTCCGCGAAGGCGCCGGTCCGGCCGAGGGAGGTCGTCCGGCCCAGCGGCCAGCCGATCCAGTCGGCGCGCCCGACGACGCGGTTCACCGGAACCATGCCGCCGCCCGGCTCGCCCAGATGGTCCCGCGAGTCACGGGAGTCGCTGCGATGGTCACCCATGACCCATAGCTTGCCCTCCGGCACCACCACATCGAACGGCACTTGGGAGGGAACGTCCCCCGGGTAGAGGTATTCCTCCAGCACCGGACGGCCGTTGATCTCCAGCCGGCCCCACTTGTCGCAGCAGCGGACGCGGTCGCCGCCGACGCCGACGACCCGTTTGACGTAGTCGGTCTCGGAGGGCCGCATCAGCCCGACGGCCGCCGCGCCCTTGCGGATGATCGTGGTCACCACGTTCTCCGAGGGCCCGTCGTCCTGGACGAAGGAGTCGGTGCCGTCGAAGACGATCACATCGCCCCGGCGCGGCTCGTCCCCGAAGCGGTAGGCGAGCTTGTTGACGAGCACCCGGTCGCCGACCTGGAGGGTCTTCTCCATCGATCCGCTGGGGATCAGGAACGGCTGCACCAGATAGGCGCTGACCAGCAGCAGCGAGACCAGACAGACGAAGAGCAGCACCCCAGCGCGCCGCAGCGGCCCACCGTCGGTACACCATCGCCAAGCGGCGGAGAGCCCGGAAAAACGCGCGGAGCGCGACCCCTGCTCCTCCCCCTGTGCGGGTTCGGGAGAGCGGTCGCGCTCCGGAAGCGATGCGAGCTGTGCGTCGGTGTCCATCGGGCCGAAAGCCTATCCGGCCCGTTCCGGACTCCGGCGAGGAGCTCAGCGGTCGCGCTTCTCCTTGATCTTCGCGGCCTTGCCGCGGAGCTCACGGAGGTAGTACAGCTTGGCGCGACGGACGTCACCGCGGGTGACGAGCTCGACCTTCTCGAAGATCGGGCTGTGCACCGGGAAGGTACGCTCGACGCCGACGGAGAAGGAGACCTTGCGGACGGTGAAGGTCTCGGAGACGCCCGCACCCTGGCGGCGGATGACGACACCCTTGAACTGCTGGATGCGGGAGCGGTTGCCCTCGATGACGCGAACGTGGACGTTCACGGTGTCACCGGGACGGAAGGCCGGGACGTCGGTGCGCAGCGAAGCGGCGTTGACGCCGTCGAGCAGGGAAGACATATTCGTCTGCTTCCTCGCCGATGCCACAGGTCATCGGCGGAATCGTTCGGAAAAGTGAAGGGTGCCCCGCACACCGGGCGGGCGTCGGTCCCCCTGTGGCAGGGGCGCACGCCGGACGCAAGGCAACGGCTCATTCTTCCACGAGGGGGTCCACTCGCCCAAATCGGCCGTCCGCGCCGGGGGCCCAGCCCAGGATCGAGAGCATCTCGCGGTCCTTCTTGTCGAAGGCGGCGGGGTCGGTGCGCTCGATGAGGTCGGGCCGGTTGGCGGTGGTGCGCCGGAACGCCTCGTCGCGGCGCCAGCGGGCGATCTTGCCGTGGTGGCCGCTGAGCAGGACGTCGGGGATGCCCCGGCCGCGCCACTCCGGCGGCTTGGTGTAGACGGGGCCTTCCAGGAGGTCGGCCATGGCGCCGGGGGCGAAGGAGTCGTCGCGGTGGGACTCGGCGTTGCCGAGGACGCCGGGGAGCAGCCGGGCGACGGCCTCGACCATGACGAGGACGGGGGCCTCGCCGCCGGCCAGGACGTAGTCGCCGATGGAGAGCTCGCGGACGTCGTAGTGGTCGCCGTACTCCTCGATGACGCGGCGGTCGATGCCCTCGTAGCGGGCGGGGGTGAAGACCAGCCACGGCTTCTCGGCGAGCTCGACGGCGATCTCCTGGGTGAAGGGCTCGCCGCTGGGGGTGGGGACGACGATCGTGGGGCGCGCGTCGTCCGCGCCGGACTCGATGATCGCGTCCAGCGCCTCGCCCCAGGGCTCCGGCTTCATGACCATGCCGGGGCCGCCGCCGTAGGGGGTGTCGTCGACGGTGTTGTGCTTGTCGTGCGTCCACTCCCGCAGGTCGTGGATACGTACGTCCAGCTGACCGCGGGCGCGGGCCTTGCCGACGAGCGAGACGTTCAGCGGCTCGAGGTACTCGGGGAAGATCGTGACGACGTCGAGGCGCATTACTCCTGCTCCTCCTCGGCGTCGCGGCTGCTCGCGACCTCGGCCTCGCCCATGTCGAGGAGACCGCGCGGCGGGTCGACGACGGCGCGCTGCCCGTCCAGGTCGATCTCGGTGACGATCTCGGAGACGAAGGGGATCATCACCTCGCTGCCGTCGGGCCGCTCGACGATGAAGAGGTCCTGGGAGGGCAGGTGGGAGATCTCGGCGATCCGGCCGACGACGGTGCCGTCGACGGTGACGACGTCGAGGTCCATCAGCTGGTGGTCGTAGAACTCCTCGGGGTCCTCGGGAGTCTCGTCCGGGTCGACGTCGGCGATCAGCAGGGTGTTGCGCAGGGCCTCGGCGGCGGTGCGGTCGGTGACGCCGGCGAAGCGCAGGAGCAGCCGGCCGCTGTGCACCCGGCCGGTCTCGACGGTCAGCGGGCCGGTGCCCGCGGGGTCCGTGGCCAGTACGGCGCCGGGTCCGAGCCGCAGCTCGGGCTCGTCCGTACGCACCTCTACGGTGACCTCGCCCTTGATGCCGTGGGCACGGCCGATCCTGCCGACTACCAGCTGCACAGTCTCAATCCTTCTCGCATGGTCTTACGAACGCGACAACGGGCCGGGAAGGGAAACCCTTCCCGGCCCGTGCCGGTGCTCTGTCGCTTCTCAGCGGACCTGGTCCACGTCGACGAGGTCGACACGGATGCCACGGCCGCCGATGGCGCCCACGACGGTACGCAGGGCGCGGGCGGTGCGGCCGTTGCGGCCGATCACCTTGCCGAGGTCCTCGGGGTGGACCCGGACCTCCAGCACGCGCCCCCGGCGCAGGTCGCGCGAGGCGACCTGCACGTCGTCGGGGTTGTCGACGATGCCCTTCACGAGGTGCTCAAGGGCCTCCTCGAGCATCCTCAGGCCTCGGTCGACTCAGCGGACTCGGCCTCGGCGGCCTCGTCCTTCTTCTCCGACTTCTTGGCCTTCGGGGTGATGGCCTCACCCTTCGCCTCGCCCGCGGCGTTCACACGAGCCTCGAAGAGGTCGCTGAAGTCGCGCTTCTTCTCCTCGGCGACCAGCATCGGGGCCGGGGCCGGCAGACCCTTGAACTTCTGCCAGTCGCCGGTGACCTTGAGGATGGCCAGAACGGGCTCGGTCGGCTGGGCGCCGACGCTCAGCCAGTACTGGGCACGCTCGCTGTCGACCTCGATGCGGGAGGGGTTCTGCACCGGGTGGTACAGGCCGATCTCCTCGATCGCACGGCCGTCACGGCGGGTGCGGGAGTCGGCGACGACGATGCGGTAGTGAGGCGAACGGATCTTGCCCAGACGCTTCAGCTTGATCTTGACTGCCACTGGAGTGGTGTCTCCTGGTCTTGACGTGGTTGGGCACAACGAGATGCCACGTGGGGTTTGCGGTACTCGGGTGCCCGATGGACGCGTCAGCCGGAGGAGAGAGGGGTCCTATGCGACTGTCGAGTACAGCGACCCATTGTGCCATATCGATCGCGGGGCACCGAACGGCCGGGGTCAGCCGACCGGGACGGCGGGCTCCGGGATCCGGAAGGGCTGACCGCAGCCGCCGCACATGATCGGCGCCTGGGCGAGCACGGACGGCACGACGCGCACATTGCGCCCGCAGTCGCACACGGCCTTCACCCGCACCCCGCCGCCGGAGGAGCCGTGGCGCGCGGCCGGGCCCCGGAAGGTGCGCGAGGTGTCGGCGGCGGTGGCGACGGTGTGCGCCTTGAGCGCCCGCTGGAGTCTCTCGATCGTGGGCCGGTAGCGCTTGCGCGCCTCCGAGTTGAGCACGACGAGCGAGAAGCCGCTGCTGGGATGCGGCTCATCACTGTGGTCGAGCCCCAGCTCCTCGGCGATCGCCAGGAATCGCCGGTTGTGGTAACGGCCGGCACGAGAGGTGTCCCGGACACCGCGGGCGGCCGCGATGCCGTGCACTGCCTCGTGCAGCAGCCTTTCGAAGGAGAGCTCGGCGCCGCAGGCGGACGACGACTCCCCGATCAACGATTCGGGCGCGGCTAGATCCGGCAGCTCGGGGTGGAACCGCTGAATGTCGGCCCACGCCTGTGCCAGCTCTGCGGCGAGAACAGGTGGTGTCGTGCTCACGTCGTGACAACGAGCGGGTGCGGCCCGGTGTTCCGATACCGGGCCATCCCAAATAATTTGCACGTACCAGTCAGTTTCCCGCCCCATTCGTCCTGAGGAGGGCGGGTGCGCAGAACTGCGGAGAAGGAGGGATGAGACGCTCAGCTGTTCGCAAGGTGGGACGTACTGACTCATCAGTAAGCAGCAGTAGGCGCCCCTCCCGCGCCCGTACAAGCGCGAACCCCCGGACGCGCGCCGTATGTGCGCGCGCCCGGGGGCGGGTGGATCAGTAGGCGCGCGCGACGATCGCGAGGGCGCCCTCGGCGTCGTCGGTCTCCGGCACCGAGCCGTCGGGCATCACCAGGCAGCGCACGGTCACGGCCTGCTCGGCCAGCTTGGCCTCGCCCTCCGCGCCCAGCGTCGCCCACGGGATGCGGGCCCAGCCGCCGGCGACGGCGGCCTCGGCGGCCTCCTCGATGGTCGCCACGTCCGTGGTGCGGGACAGGCGGCGCTCGCGCGACTGGCGCAGCAGCGTCTCCTGGTCCTCCTCCAGGACCTTCGGCAGCAGCGCGGCCAGCTCCTCGATGCGCACCGGCTCCTTGCCGCCCGGGATGCGGCGGGCCAGCATCGCGGTGCCGTTCTCCAGGTCGCGGGGGCCGATCTCGATGCGGACCGGGACGCCCTTGAGCTCCCAGTCGACGGCGCGCCGGCCGAAGGGGGTGTCGGTGCGGTCGTCGACCTGCACCCGCACGCCCGCCGCCTTGAGGACGTCGCCGAGCTCGCGGACCTTGGCGAGGACGGCCTCGTCACCCTTGATCGCCAGGACCACGGCCTGGACGGACGCCAGGCGCGGCGGCACGCGCAGGCCCTTGTCGTCGCCGTGGGACATGATCAGGCCGCCGACCATGCGGGTGGAGACGCCCCAGGACGTCTGCCAGACCAGCTCCTGCTGTCCGTCCTTGGACAGGTAGGAGGTGTTGAAGGCCTTGGCGAAGTTCTGGCCGAGCTCGTGGCTCGTGCCCATCTGGAGGGCCTTGCCGTCGCCCATCATGCCCTCGAGGGTGAGGGTGTTGATGGCGCCCGCGAAACGCTCCTTGGGCGTCTTGCGGCCGAGCACCACGTCGATGCCGAGGACGTTCACCATGAAGTCGTAGTAGACGTCCTGGTGGATACGGGCCGCGTAGTCGCGGGCGTCCTCGTACGTGGCGTGGGCGGTGTGGCCCTCCTGCCAGAGGAATTCACTCGTGCGGAGAAAGACGCGGGGACGCATCTCCCAACGGACGACATTGGCCCACTGGTTGATGAGCAGGGGCAGGTCGCGGTAGCTCTGCACCCACTTGGAGAAGTACTCGTTGATGATCGTCTCGGAGGTGGGCCGGACGACGACCGGCTCCTCCAGCTCCTTGCCGCCGCCGTGGGTGACGACCGCGAGCTCGGGGGCGAAGCCCTCGACGTGCTCCGCCTCCCGCGTCAGGTAGGACTGCGGGATGAAGAGGGGGAAGTACGCGTTGGAGGCGCCCGCGTCCTTGATCCGGGCGTCCATCTCCTGCTGCATGCGCTCCCAGAGCCCGTACCCGTACGGGCGGATGACCATGGTGCCGCGCACCGGGCCGTTGTCGGCCAGTTCGGCCTTGTTGATCAGGTCCTGGTACCAGCGCGGGAAGTCTTCCGCCTGGGGGGTGAGAATGGGAGCCTTTGCCATGCTGCGAATGGTACGGGGCCCGTCAGGCCGAGTGTGAATCCGTCCGCCGGCGACCGTCCCTTCCCGGCCGTCCGCGCCGCCGCCCGTACATCCGGCACATGCCATCGTGACGGCCGGGCAAAGCCTCGCCGTCACCCCCTGGACTCGGCGGCCGAAGCGGAGTTCTCTGGCATCGGGGGGTTTCTTCGCCGCGGCCGGAAGAAAACGGATACGCGGCACCGGATACCAGGCACCTCGGCACGGACAAGCGGCACTCATGGGGGCGGGACAACGGATCAGAAGACGTGAACCGGCGGATTGGGGCGCATTCGATGACACCAACGCTCGTGCGGCGGCACCAGCCGTCCCCGACCTCGCCCGAATCCCGGGCCCGCGACTGGGCGGAAATCCAGGAACGGATGCTGGTGCCGCTCTACGAGGCGGTGTACGAGCGCCTGGAGACCGGCCCCGGCACCCGGCTGCTGAGCCTCGGCTGCGGCTCGGGGCTGGCCCTGCTGATGGCCGCGGCCCGCGGGGCCGTCGTCTGCGGTGTCGACACCGACGGCCGCAGGCTCGCGCTGGCCCGTGAGCGGCTGCTGCCGGAGGGCGGCCGGACGGACGGCCCGCGGCTGGGCCTCGGCGGGCCCGAGGCCGTGAGCGGGCCGGACGACCCGCTCTTCACCCTCGTCACCGCCTTCGACCCGCTCTTCTGCGCGGGCACCGGCCCCCAGGGCCTCGCGCGAGGGCTCGCCCGCGCCGCCGCGTACGCCGCGCCGGGCTCGCCCGTCGTCCTGGCCGGCTGGGGGCCGCAGGAGCGCTGCGCGGCGTCCAGCGCGCTACGGGTGGCCGCGCGCCTGGCCGATCCGATGTGCGCCCCCGCCCGCTGGCGTCCCAGCGGCCGTGACGACCTGGAGAACCTGGCCCGCGACGCCGGGCTCACCCCGGACGGCTCGGGCCGGGTCTCCTGCCCGTACGGCTACGCCGACATGGGCAGCGCGGTGCGGGGCCTGCTGTCCACGGGCGCCTTCGACGCGGCGGTGCGGGCGACGGACGAGGAGCAGGTCGCCAAGGAACTCGCCGAGGCCCTCCACCCGTATCTGCGGGGCGACGGGACGGTGTGGATGCCGAACGTGTTCCGGTACCTGATCGCCCGGGTGTAGGCGTACGGACGACGACAGCCCCCGGCGTCGCCGGGGGCTGTCGTCGGTGTGCCGAGGGCCGGGGTCAGCCCATGAACTTCTTGAACTCGTCGGGCAGTTCGAACTTGCCGTCGGCGCCCGTCGGGAGGCCCGGCACGCCCTCGGCCTGCGCCTGCTCACGGCGCGCGGCCGCGGCCTCCGCGTCGGCCTTGCGCTTCATCGGGTTGCCCGACTGACGCTTGCCCTTGCCCTGCTTGATCTGCTTCTTCTTGCGGGCCGCGCCGCCGCCCATGCCCGGGATGCCCGGCATGCCCGGCATCCCGCCGCCCTGGGCCATGCGGGACATCATCTTGCGGGCGTCGAAGAAGCGCTCCACGAGGTTCTTCACCGCGCTGACGTCCACACCCGAACCCTTGGCGATACGGGCGCGGCGGGAGCCGTTGATGATCGTCGGGTCCTGGCGCTCGGCCGGGGTCATCGACTTGATGATCGCGGCGGTGCGGTCGACGTCGCGCTCGTCGAGGTTGTTGATCTGGTCCTTGATCTGGCCCATGCCCGGGAGCATGCCGAGGAGCTTGGAGATGGAGCCCATCTTGCGGACCTGCTCCATCTGCGACAGGAAGTCGTCGAGCGTGAACTCCTTGGGGCCCTTCGCCAGCTTGGCCGCCATCTTCTCGGCCTCGGCCTGGCTGAAGGTCTGCTCGGCCTTCTCGATGAGGCTGAGCATGTCGCCCATGCCGAGGATGCGGGACGCCATGCGGTCCGGGTGGAACGCGTCGAAGTCGTCCAGCTTCTCGCCGTTGGAGGCGAAGATGATCTGCTTGCCGGTCACGTGCGCGACCGACAGGGCGGCACCACCGCGCGCGTCGCCGTCGAGCTTGGAGAGCACGACGCCGTCGAAGCCGACGCCGTCGCGGAAGGCCTCGGCGGTGTTGACCGCGTCCTGACCGATCATCGCGTCGAGGACGAAGAGGATCTCCTGCGGCTGCACCGCGTCACGGATGTCCGCGGCCTGCCGCATCAGCTCCGCGTCGATGCCCAGACGGCCGGCGGTGTCGACGATCACGACGTCGTACTGCTTGGCGCGGGCGTGCTCGACGGAGTCCTTGGCGACCTGGACCGGGTCGCCCACGCCGTTGCCCGGCTCCGGCGCGAAGATCGCGACACCGGCGCGCTCGGCGACGACGCCGAGCTGGTTGACGGCGTTGGGGCGCTGGAGGTCACAGGCGACCAGCAGCGGGGCGTGGCCCTGGCCCTTGAGCCAGTGGCCGAGCTTTCCGGCGAGGGTCGTCTTACCGGCACCCTGGAGACCGGCGAGCATGATGACCGTCGGGCCGCTCTTGGCGAAGCGCAGCCGGCGGGTCTCGCCACCGAGGATGGTGATGAGCTCCTCGTTGACGATCTTGATGACCTGCTGGGCCGGGTTCAGGGCCTGGGAGACCTCGGAGCCGGTGGCGCGCTCCTTGACCTGCTTGATGAAGGCGCGCACGACGGGCAGAGCCACATCGGCCTCGAGCAGGGCGATGCGGATCTCGCGTGCCGTGGCGTCGATGTCGGCCTCGGAGAGGCGGCCCTTGCCCCGGAGGTTCTTGAACGTCGCTGCGAGGCGGTCGGAGAGGGTATCGAACACGGTGGTCGCGGATCCTTCTTGTCGTAAGTCAAGGCGGCGGCTGACCCCCAAGGGTATCCGGCCCTCCCCGGTGCAGTCAGCCGCCCAGTGACTCCTGGACCGCGCGGGCCGTCCGGGCGGCCTCCTCGGGCGGCAGCGGGCCGCCCCCGGGGCCGGTCACATAGAAGGCGTCCACGGCGCTCGCGCCCAGGGTGCCGACGTGCGCGCTGCGCACCCACAGCCCGGCGTCCTCCAGGGCGAGGCCGATGCGGTGGAGCAGTCCGGGGGCGTCCTGGGCGCGTACCTCCAGGACCGTCGCGTCCCGGGAGCCGCCCGGGGCCACGCTCACCCGAGGCGGCGCGTGGGGGACGCCCCGGCGCCGGCCGCGGTAGGCGGCCTCGCGCTCGGCCAGCCGCCCGGCGACGTCGAGGGAGCCGTCCAGGGCACGCGTCAGGTCCTCGCGCAGCCGCGCGGCCCCCGGCGGGGAGCCGTACTCGGCGGCGACGCGCCAGGTCAGCAGGAGGACGGGGCGCTCCTCGCCCTCCGGGCCGGCCATGGCGCGGATCTCGGCCGTGCGGACGCGCAGCCGGTGGAGGGCGAGCACCCCGGCGGCGGCGGGCAGGACGCCCGGCCGGTCGGGGAGCGCGATCAGCAGCTCGACGCCGACGGGCCCGTCGCTCCCGGCGCCCTCGGGGCGGGCCCGCAGGACGACGACGGGGGCGCCCGTGCGCCGGGCCTCGTCCGCCGCGCCCGTCTGCTCGGCGGTGGGGGCGCTCCGCTCGGGGCCGGGCGGGACGGGCCGGCCGTCGAGGGCGGCGGCCGCCCGGCGGACCAGGTCGGCCACCAGCGAGGCCCGCCAGGCGGTCCAGGCCGTCGGGCCGGTGGCGAGGGCGTCGGCCTCGGTGAGGGCGTGGAGGAGCTCCAGGACGGCGGCGGAGCCGACCGCGTCGGTGACCGCGCGGACCGTGGCCGGGTCGCCGAGATCGCGGCGCGTGGCGGTGTCGGCCAGCAGCAGGTGGTGGCGGACGAGCGCGGCGAGGACCTCCGTGTCCTGCGGGCCGTAGCCGAGCCGGGCCGCCACCCGGCGGGCGGTCTCCGCGCCCGTCTCGGAGTGGTCGCCCGGCAGGCCCTTGCCGATGTCGTGGAGGAGCGCGGCGAGGAGCAGCAGGTCGGGGCGGCCGACGCGGCGGGTGAGGGCGGCGGCGCGCACCGCCGTCTCAACGAGGTGGCGGTCGACGGTCCAGCGGTGGAGGGCGTTGCGCTGCGGGCGGCAGCGTACGTGCTCCCATTCGGGCAGCAGCCGGCAGACGATCCCCTCGGTCTCCAGGGCCTCCCAGACGGCCACGGCGGGCTCTCCGGCGCCGAGGAGGGTGAGGAGCTGTTCACGGGCCTCGGCGGGCCAGGGGACGGGCAGCGGCGGGGCGCCGGTCATGCGGCGCACCGCGTGCCGGGACAGCGGGAGGCCCGCCTGGGCGGCGGCCGCGGCGGCGCGCAGCGGGAGCACGGGGTCGTGCTCGGGGCGGGCGGTACGGGCGAGGCCGACCTCGCCGTCCTGTTCGACGACGCCTTCCGCCAGCGGGAGCCTCTCGGGCGTGACGAAGCCGCCGCGCCCGCCGCGTCCGCCGATGATCCGGCGCAGCCGGGGCCGTCCGGAGCGGGCGCGCAGGACGCGGGCGACCTCGCGCCAGGTGACCTCGGCGGCGTAGGAGACGGTGTGGGCGGCCCGGTAGACGTCGCGCAGGAGCGCGTCGGCGTCGGGGAGGCCGAGGGCGGCGGCGACCTGGTCCTGTTCCTGGAGGGCGAGCCGGTCGGTGGCGCGGCCGGTGGTGAGGTGGAGGGCGTCGCGGGTGTCGAGGAGGAGGGTGCGGGCGGCTTCGAGTCCCTCGCGGGGGGCGTCGGCGAGCCAGGAGGCGGCGACGGCCCGCAGGGCGGTGGCGTCGCGGAGGCCGCCGCGGGCCTCCTTCAGGTCGGGTTCCAGCAGGAAGCGCAGCTCGCCGTGGCGGCGGGCGCGTTCCTCGCACAGCTCGCGCAGTTCGGGCAGCCGGGCGGGGGCCTGGGCGCGCCAGTCCTCGTAGGCGGTGGTGCGGAGGGCGGCGGTGAGGGCCGGGTCGCCGGCGAGGTGGCGGGCGTCGAGGAGGCCGAGGTGGACCTTGAGGTCGCCGGTGGCGGCCTTGCGGGCCTCGGCCGGGGTGCGGACGGAGTGGTCGAGGGCGAGGCCCATGTCCCAGACGGGGTACCAGACGCGGTCGGCGAGGGCCGCGAGGCCGGAGGCGTCGGTGGTGCCGTCGTGGAGGAGGAGGACGTCGAGGTCGCTGCGGGGGGAGAGCTCGCCGCGCCCGTAGCCGCCGACGGCGACGAGGGCGACGCCCGGGGCGGGCCCGAGGAGTTCGCCCAGCCAGCTGTCGGTGGCCCGGGCGAGCCCGGTGCGCAGGGGCGGGCCGGTGAGCCGTTCCTCGGTCAGGAGGCGCAGCCGGGCGGCCGCGTAGCCGCCCTGCCGCCCCGGGTGCGTCTCGGTGTCGTGCTCCGTCAACGGGTGCTCCTGCCGGTCACAGCGCGTCGGGGCCGCGCTCGTCGGTGCGGACGCGGGCGACGGTGTCGAGGGGGACGACCCAGACCTTGCCGTCGCCGATCTTTCCGGTGCGGGCGCTGCGGACGATGACGTCGACGATGTCGTCGGCGTCGTCGTCCTCCGCGAGGACCTCTATGCGGACCTTGGGGACGAGGTCGATCCGGTACTCGGCACCCCGGTAGACCTCGGTGTGGCCGCGCTGGCGGCCGTATCCGGTGGCCTCGGTGACGGTCAGGCCGTGGACGCCGAACTCCTGCAGGGCGGTCTTGACGTCCTCGAGCTTGTAGGGCTTGACGATCGCGGTGACGAGCTTCACGCGTCCACCTTCTTGTCGTACGTGTCGTTCGGGCGCTGCTGCTGTGCGGGAGTGTGGTGGACGGCGCGGGAGGCGGCGGCTCCGCCGACGGCGGTGAAGTCGTAGGCGGACTCGGCGTGGAAGGCCTGGTCGACGCCGCTGATCTCGTCCTCCTCACTGGCCCGGAAGCCGACGAGCTTGTCGACGAGCTTGGCGAGGAGCCAGGAGACGGTGAAGGAGTAGGCCATCACCGAGAACGCGCCGGCGGCCTGGCGGCCGAGCTGGGTGAGGCCGCCGACGCCGTCGGTGGCGAGGAGGCCGACGAGGAGGGTGCCGATGACGCCGCCGACGAGGTGGACGCCGACCACGTCGAGGGAGTCGTCGAAGCCGAGCTTGAACTTCCAGCTGACGGCCCAGGAGCAGACGGCGCCGGCGACGAGGCCGATGAGGATCGCCCCGAAGGCGTTGACGGCGGCGCCGGAGGGGGTGATGGCGACGAGGCCGGCGACGGCTCCGGAGGCGGCGCCGAGGGTGGTGAACGCGCCGTGCCGGATCCGCTCGTAGGCGAGCCAGCCGAGCATGGCGGCGCCGGTGGCGATCTGGGTGTTCATGGCCATGTTGGCGGCGGTGCCGTTGGCGGCGAGCGCGGAGCCGGCGTTGAAGCCGAACCAGCCGAACCAGAGCAGCCCGGCGCCGAGCATCACCAGGGGCAGGCTGTGGGGGCGCATCGGGTCCTTCTTGAAGCCGACGCGCTTGCCGACGACGAGGACGGCGGCCAGGGCGCCGATGCCCGCGTTGATGTGGACGGCCGTGCCGCCCGCGAAGTCGATCACCTTGAGCTTGAACAGCCAGCCGTCGGCCTGCCAGACCCAGTGGGCGACGGGGAAGTAGACGACGCTCACCCACAGGGTGATGAACAGCGTCCAGGCGCTGAACTTCACGCGGTCGGCGAGGGCGCCGCTCATCAGGGCGGGGGTGATGACGGCGAACATCATCTGGAAGAGGGCGAAGGCGAGGACGGGGACGCCCTCCTTGCCGCCGGTGAGGGTGTCGGGGTGGATGCCGCTCAGGCCGAGGTGGCCCAGGCCGCCCAGCAGCCCGGCGCCGATGTCGTCACCGAAGGCCAGGGAGTAGCCGTAGAGCACCCACAGGACGCTGACGACGCCCAGCGAGATGAACGACATCATCAGCATGTTGAGCGCGCTCTTGACCCGGACCATGCCGCCGTAGAAGAAGGCCAGGGCGGGTGTCATCAGCATCACGAGCGCGGCACTGATCAGTACGAACGCGGTGTCTGCGCCATTCAATGTCGGTGTCTCCTCGCCGCCGCGGCCCGCGCCCCCGTGCGGGCGGTGTTGCTTCGGTGGGCCGTTGTCGCCTTGAGGCTGTCGCAGCGCGGTTTCAGCCGGTGCCGTGGGCTGTTTCACGCCGGTGACGATGGGGCCGGGCGTGTTACGCCCCGGTGAACGGCGGGACGGGCGCGGCCGGTCTCCCCTACCCTGCGGCCCGACCGGCCGCGCTCCCGCGCGCGGACACGGACCGGCCGCGGCGACCGTCCGGGGGTGACCTGGCGTGGGGGAGGCCGAGTCGGGCTGTACGGAGGGTCGTCGCGGCCGGGCAGAGGGGCCGGAGGTTCAGACCGCGTGGGCGGCCTCCAGGGATTCCGGCAGGTGAACGGCGAGGTGGTCGGTCAGGTCGACGACTTCGGCGACGTCCCCGAAGTCGCGCAGGGCGTTGTCCACGGTCTTGCGCAGCCGGTTGTTGACCCGCTCGGAGCGGACCTGCTTGGCGATCCGCAGCGCCTTCTTCACGGGCTCGGCGCAGGCCTCCGGCTCGCGCTGGAGGAGGTGGACGGTGGCCATGCCGATCAGGTTGAGCGCATACGAACGCTGGTGCTCGTCGTCCTGGGCGAACAGCTCGACGGCGCGCTCCATCTTGGGCCGCGCGAGCTGGGCGTAGGTGGGGCTGCAGCCGGCCACATAGGCCAGGTCGCGGAAGGAGTGGGCGTTCTCGGCGTTGAGCTCGGCCTCGGAGAAGAAGCGGATCCAGTCGGGGTCGCGGTCGCTCTTGGAGCAGTCCGCGAAGCAGTCCTCGGCCATGGCGACCGCGCGCTTGACCTTGGCGGGCTGGCCCATGTTGGCGTAGGCGCGGGCCTCCATGGCGTGGAGCATGGCCTGGGTGCGGGGGGTGGCCGTCTCCCGGGAGCCGTACTGGCCGAGGTGGATCAGCTCCAGGGCGTCGTCGGGCCGGCCGAGGTGGATCATCTGGCGGCTCATCATGGAGAGCACGAACGAGCCCAGGGGGCGGTTGCCGGCCTCCTTGGCGGCGTGGAGGGCGAGGACGAAGTACTTCTGGGCGGTGGGGTGGAGGCCGATGTCGTAGCTCATCCAGCCGGCCAGCTCGGCCAGCTCGGCGGCGACGTGGAACAGCCGCCGGGTGGTCTCGTCGGGCTGGGGCTCCTGGAGGAGGTCGGTGACCTCGTGGAGCTGGCCCACGACGGCCTTGCGGCGCAGCCCGCCGCCGCACTGGGCGTCCCACTGGCGGAACATCACCGTCGTCGACTCCAGCAGCTCCAGCTCCGGCTCGGAGAGCCGGGACCTGCGGGAGCGGTCGCGCTCGGCGGACCGCGCGGCGTCCCGGCCGGTGGGGCCGGGCACCAGCCAGCGCTGCATGGGCTCGATGAGGGCGGGCCCGGCGGTGAGGGCGAGCGAGGTGCCGAGGAAGCCCCGGCGCGCGAGCATCAGATCGCTGCGGGAGAACTCGCTGAGCAGCTCCACGGTCTGGGGGGCGGCCCAGGGCAGGTCGACCCCGCCGACGGAGGGCGACTGGTGGGCGACGCGCAGGCCGATGTCCTCGACGCCGACGACGCAGCCGAAGCGCTCGGAGAACAGCTCGGAGAGGATCTTGGGGATGGGCTCGCGGGGCTGCTCGCCGTCCAGCCAGCGGCGCACCCGGGAGGTGTCCGTGCTGATGTGGTGGGCGCCGAGCTGCCGGGCCCTTCGGTTCACCTGGCGGGCGAGCTCGCCCTTGGACCACCCGCTGCGCAGGAACCAGGAGTTCAGCTGTTCGTTCGGGCGTTTCTCACCCTTGTCGGCCCGGTCGGCCTTCTCGGCCCGATCGGTGCCGTCGGCACCACTGACATTGCCGCTCACGGGAACGCCCCCATCCACAATCCGCAATTCCGCGACCAAACGCGTCCGCGTCCACACAGCGGCCCGCTTCCGCACCTTGCCTGTGACCACGCCCATACGTGTCCACACGTGCGTTCACCACGTCTGCGCGTGAACCGCCCACAGCTTGCCGCGTGTTGCGGCCGCCTGTCCGGCGCTGTCCATGCACCGAAAGTAATCCTACGATCACCGTTCAGGCGAGAGCGGTCCAGTAAACGCCACCATTCGCCACCCCAAGGAATGAACGAGTCACCCGCAGTTCGCGATTGACTTGACGCGGAACGACCACAGGAAAACCGGGCAGCGGGTGGATCGTCGCGCGCCACGGCGCGCGCCCTCCGGCGCACCACCCGTCGCACACCGTCGCGCCGCCCCGGAGGACACGTCCGCGACCGTACGTGTCCGAGACACTCCGACACGTAACCAACCGCGAACACGACCCGTTGGAGGGGGTATGGGCTTCACAATCGGCGGCATCCGGGACCTGCGCTCGAGCTCTCGGCGCCGAGGCCGCGCGTCCGAATACGCGACGACGGTCGCGGAGTACACCGGCCTGTGGGGCTGGGACGTGGTCCCGGGCGCCCGGGCCGCGCGCGGGGGCCGGGTGGTCTGCTCCTGCGGAGCCGCCGACTGCCCCTCCCCCGGCGCCCACCCACTCCCCTTCGCCCCGCCCGTCCCGGCGGGCTCCACGCTGGACGAGGCCGCGGCCGCCTGGGCGGAGGTGCCGGGCGCGGCGGTGCTGCTGCCGGTGGGGCGCTCCTTCGACGTGCTGGAGGTCGCCGAGGCCGCCGGGCGGCACGCCCTGGCCCGGCTGGAGCGGATGGGGGTGCCGCTGGGCCCCGTGGCCCTCACCCCCGACGGGCGCGCGCTGTTCCTCGTCGCCCCCGGCGCGGCCGCGGAGCTCCCCCAGCTGCTCTACCGCATGGGGTGGGACGACGCCCGGCTCGATCTGCGCGGCCTGGGCCGCGGCGATCACATCACGGCCCCGCCCTCGGACTACGCGGGTCTGGGCCCGATGCGCTGGCTGCTGCCGCCCGCCCTCGACACGGCGGGCTGCCCCCCGGAGGCCCGCCTCCTGCTGGGGACGCTGGCGTATGTGTGCCACCGTTCCGCCGGCGCCTGAGCGCTTCGCCGGAATCGCGGTCAGTCGACTGCGGGCCGTCGATGGCCGGTCGCGCGGTTCCGGGTACGGGCGAGCCCCGTCGCGATGTACTGCGCGACGGGGCTCGTGCGGATCGTGACGCGGCCTGCGGCTAGTCGCCGATCAGCGCGTCGACGAACGCCTCGGGCTCGAACGGCGCGAGGTCGTCCGCGCCCTCGCCGAGACCGACGAGCTTGACCGGCACGCCCAGCTCGCGCTGGACCTGGACGATGATGCCGCCCTTGGCCGTGCCGTCGAGCTTGGTGAGGACGACACCGGTGATGTCGACGACCTCGGCGAAGACCCGCGCCTGGACCAGGCCGTTCTGGCCGGTGGTGGCGTCGAGGACGAGCAGCACCTCGTCGACCGAGCCGTGCTTCTCCACGACGCGCTTGACCTTGCCGAGCTCGTCCATCAGACCGGTCTTGGTGTGCAGCCGGCCGGCGGTGTCGATGAGCACGACGTCCGCCTTCTCGGCGATGCCCTCCTTGACCGCGTCGAAGGCGATCGACGCCGGGTCGCCGGCCTCGGGGCCCCGGACCGTGCGCGCGCCCACGCGCTCGCCCCAGGTCTGGAGCTGATCGGCGGCGGCGGCACGGAAGGTGTCGGCCGCGCCCAGGACGACGGACTTCCCGTCGGCGACGAGCACCCGGGCGAGCTTGCCGGTGGTGGTGGTCTTGCCGACGCCGTTGACGCCGACGACCATCACGACGCCGGGCTTCTCCTCGCCGTTCGTCCCCACACCGGGCTCGGTGTGGACACTGCGGTCGGCCTCGGTGCCGATCAGGGTGAGCAGTTCCTCGCGCAGCAGGGCGCGCAGCTCGTCGGGGGTACGGGTGCCGAGGACCTTGACGCGCTCGCGCAGGCGCTCGACGAGCTCCTGGGTGGGCGCGACGCCCACATCGGCGGTGAGGAGGGTGTCCTCGATCTCCTCCCAGGTGTCCTCGTCGAGGTGCTCACGGGACAGCAGGGTCAGCAGACCCTTGCCGAGGGAGTTCTGAGAACGGGAGAGCCGGGCCCGCAGCCGCACCAGCCGGCCGGCGGTGGGCTCGGGAACCTCGATCTCGGGCTCGGCCGGGGCGGCGGCCTCGGCCGCGGGCTCCGGTTCGACGACGGGAGCGGTCTCCTCCGGGGCGGGGGCGGCCTCGGGGAGCTCCACTTCCTCAACGGTGCGGCGGGGTTCCGGCCGCGGGGTCTCGGCCTCCTCGCCGACGTGCGGTTCGGCGGGCGGCGCGGTGACGGTCGGGCTGCTCGGCGGAGCGGGCGGCAGCGCTTTCTTCTTGCGGCTGCTGACCACGAGCCCGCTGATCGCGCCCAGCGCGACCACGGCGATGACTACAGCAAGGATGACGATGTCCATAACGCCCCCCAGTATCGGGCACCTGCGCGCGGAGGGGCCGCGCTGCCTTCGAACAGGGCGTGTTCGTGCTTTTCCACAAGGACCAATGGCACTAACCGGCCAAAGTTAGATCAAAGTACGATGGCGTGGGCTCACGCGACGCGCGTAGAGTCCCAACGTCCCTTTCTGCCCAGGCCCCGCCCTGCAATTCCCCCACACGGAGCCCCCGATATGGCCCCCACCATGGACAACGCTGCCGAAGGCGCCAACGTGTCCAGCACCGACAGCGCCGTGAGCGCCGTCGAGACCCGCGGTATCGAGCCGGTACCCGACAACGAACGCCACGGCCGGGTCCGGGAGCTCTTCCCGACCTGGGTGGCCGCCAACATCAGCGTGCTGCTGCTCACCATGGGCGCGGCGCTGGTGGTCTTCAACAAGCTGAACTTCTGGCAGGTCATGATCGTCGCGGCGTGCGCCGCGCTCGTGTCGTTCGGCCTGGTCGGCGTGGTCTCCGTGTCGGGCAAGTGGGGCGGCGCGCCCGGCGCGATGCTCTCTCGGGCCACCTTCGGTGTGCGCGGCAACCTCTTCCCGGGCGCGATCCTGTGGGTCGCCCGCTTCGGCTGGGAGACGATCAACGCGGTCACCGGCGCCTACGCGGTGCTGACCGTGCTCGATCTGGTCTTCGGTGTGAAGAGCAACAACGTGCTGATCGTCATCACGCTGTTCGTCTTCGTCGCCTGCACGTTCCTGGTGAGCGGCATGGGCCGCAAGGCGCTCAACGTCTGCAACACCTGGTCGACGTACCTCTTCGGCGTCTTCAGCGTGCTGGTGCTCGGCTACCTGATCGCCAACATCAAGTGGGACGACGTCTTCTCCAAGCCCGCCGGTACGACCGCGATGATGATCGCCGGCATCGGCACCATCGCCGCGGGCGGCATCAGCTGGGTGCCCACCGGCCCCGACTTCGCCCGCTACCTGCCGCACGCCGCCTCCGGCAAGAAGATCGCCGGCGTCACGGTCTCCGGCGCGGGCCTCGTGATGGTCCCCATGGTGATGATGGGCGCGGTCATGGCCGTGGCCACGCCGGGTCTCGCCGACGCTCCGGACCCGGTCTCCTTCCTCGGCGACATCCTCCCGACGTGGCTCGCCGTGCCCTACCTGATCACCGCGATCGTCGGCATGCTGCTGATCAACTCCCTGTCGATGTACTCGGCCGGCTTCACCGCCCAGACGATGGGCGTCAAGCTGCCGCGCGCGCTGGCCGTGAGCATCAACGCCGCGATCTCGCTGGTCGGCGGTCTGCTGCTGATGCTGGTCGCGAAGAGCTTCCTGAGCTCGTTCATCACCTTCCTGATCCTGCTGGCCGTCTCCTTCTCGGCCTGGATCGGCGTCTACGTCGTCGACATGAACCGCCGCCGCAAGCGCGCGGTGCGCTACGACGCCGAGGCCCTCATGGACACCGGCCGTACGAGCAAGTACTGGTACGTCGGCGGCTTCTGCTGGCAGGCGATGACGGCCTGGGCCGTCGCCCTGATCGCGGGCATCGCCTTCACCAAGTGCGACTGGTTCGCCGGCCCGCTGTCGGGCACGTTCGTCGGCAAGTACGGGCTCGGTTGGGCGGCGACGATCGTGATCTCGGCGGCGGTCATGGCGGCGCTGCCGGCGCCGCGGGAGGTTGCGGCGGAGGTTTCGGCTGACGCGCCGGAGCGCGAGAAGGTCGCCGCGTAACCTTCACGGCACGCACTTGAGGGCCCCCTCCGGGGGCCCTCTTCGCGTTTCCGGCCGCCCGCCGCGGGGGCTTTCCGCGCCTGCCGGCGCGGTTCTACCCCACCCACCCGCCCGATTACCCGAAACCGGATTCCCCGGGTAGGGAGCGCGGCCAGCGGGGCGGGTGCGGCCCGGTGGGTGGGTTTGTGCCCACCCGTTCCGCCCTGCGGAACGCCTGCCCACAAACGGCGTGAGGGGGCGGGGTGGGGTGGATGGGCCCTGGTAGGGGCGTAAGGAGCTCTTCGCCGCTAGGGACAAGGGCCGGGCACCCCTACTGATACCAGGGACCGCGAAGAGCTCAGCCCCGTAAGGGCCCGTCCACCCCACCCCGCCCCCGACCCACGACCCACCGCAAAGCGAAAGGGCGCGCCCCGGCTGTCAGCCGGGGCGCGCCCTTTCGAGGAGAGGGGCGGCGGGGGGGGTTAGCCCATCTCCTCCAGCGCCTTGCCCTTGGTCTCCTTCACGAACTTGAGCACGAAGGGAATCGAGAGCACGGCGAAGACCGCGTAAATGACGTACGCACCCGACAGGTCCCAGTCCGCCAGGCTCGGGAAGCTGGCCGTGATGGCCCAGTTCGCGACCCACTGGGCCGCCGCGGCGACACCGAGCGCCGCGGCGCGGATGCGGTTGGGGAACATCTCGCCCAGGAAGACCCAGACCACGACGCCCCACGAGAGCGCGAAGAAGAGGACGAACGCGTGGGCCGCGACGAGCGCGACCGTGCCCTGCGTGGTGGGCAGGGTGCCGTCGGCCGTCTTGGAGGCGAAGGCCCAGGCCTCCAGGCCCAGGGAGAGCGCCATGCCGACGGAGCCGACGAGCGCGAGCGGCTTACGGCCGATCCGGTCGACGAGGATCATCGCGATCACGGTGCCGACGATGTTGATGATCGACGTGGTGAAGCTGTAGAAGAACGAGCTCTCCGGGTTGACGCCCACGGACTGCCACAGCGTCGAGGAGTAGTAGAACGCGACGTTGATGCCGACGAACTGCTGGAAGACGGAGAGGCCGATGCCGACCCAGACGATGGGCAGCAGGCCGAAGCGACCACCGATGAGGTCCTTGAAGGTGGACTTCTCCTCGCTGTGCATCGCGTGCTCGATCTCGGCGACGCGCTTGTCGACGTCGACGGCGTGGCCCTCGACCTCGGCCAGGATCTCCTTGGCCTTGTCGGTCTTGCCGATGGAGATCAGGAAGCGGGGGGACTCGGGGATGGCGAAGGAGAGCAGGCCGTAGAGGACGGCCGGGACGACCATGACGCCGAGCATGAGCTGCCAGGCCTCGATGCCCAGGACCTTGCCGCGCTGCTCACCGTTGGCGGCGTTGAGGATGCCCCAGTTGACCAGCTGCGAGACGGCGATGCCGACGACGATCGCGGCCTGCTGGAAGGCGCCGAGACGGCCTCGGTAGGCCGGCGGGGAGACCTCGGCGATGTAGGCCGGGCCGATGACGGAGGCCATGCCGATGGCCATGCCGCCCAGGACGCGCCAGAAGGCGAGGTCGTAGAGCGAGAAGGGCACGGCCGAGCCGACGGCGCTGATGGTGAACAGCGTCGCGGAGATCTGCATGACCCGGATGCGGCCGATGCGGTCGGCGAGCTTGCCCGCGACGGCCGCGCCGACGGCGCAGCCGATCAGCGCGATGGCGATGACCTGGGCCAGGGCGGCGGAACCGATGTCGTACTTCCCGCGGATGCCCTCGACCGCGCCGTTGATCACGGAGCTGTCGTAGCCGAAGAGGAAGCCACCCATGGCCGCGGCCGCGGTGATGAAGATGACGTGGCCGAGGTGGTCCGGCTGGGCCTTGCGGCCCTCGGACCCCTGCGCCATCGCAGTGCTGGTCAAGGTTTTCTCCTGGGCCCGGCCACGTTGCCGGGAGTGGGGGGCGGCCTTTCCCGTGGGACAGATCCAGTGGGACACAAGATCAAGGGGGTCACCACGTGAAGGCGCGAGCGTCGTGGGAGACCCTATGTCTTCAATTTTCTAAGTCAATAGGTTGTGATGAAGAAGTTTCCCGGGCGTTTCCCCACCGTTGGCTTCAATACTTGAATCGATCTTGGCTAGTTGAGCCGCTGGCTGATCACCTTCGACACTCCGTCGCCCTGCATCGACACTCCGTAGAGCGCGTCGGCCACTTCCATGGTCCGTTTCTGGTGAGTGATCACAATCAGCTGGGAGCTCTCCTGGAGTTCCCTCATGATCCCGATCAGCCGCTGGAGATTGGTGTCGTCCAGCGCCGCCTCGACCTCGTCCATGACGTAGAACGGGCTCGGCCGGGCCTTGAAGATGGCGACGAGGAGGGCGACCGCGGTCAGGGAGCGCTCGCCGCCCGACAGCAGGGACAGCCGCTTCACCTTCTTGCCGGGCGGCCGGGCCTCCACGTCCACGCCCGTCGCCAGCATGTCGTCCGGGTCGGTGAGCACCAGCCGGCCCTCGCCGCCGGGGAAGAGCCGGGAGAAGACGCCCTCGAACTGCCGGGCCGTGTCGTGGTATGCCGCCGTGAAGACCTCCTCCACGCGCTTGTCCACGTCCTTGACCACCTGCAGCAGATCGGCCCGGGTCTTCTTCAGGTCCTCCAGCTGCTCGGAGAGGAACTGGTGGCGCTCCTCCAGCGCCGCGAACTCCTCCAGGGCCAGCGGGTTGACCTTGCCGAGCTGCTGGTAGGCGCGTTCGGCGGCCTTCAGGCGCTTCTCCTGGGCGGCCCGGTCGTAGGGCACGGGCCGGTTGCGCGGGTGATCCGGGTCATCGGGGAGCTGCTCGCCCTCGGCCGGGGGCGAGGGCGGTACGGGCTGGTCGGGCCCGTACTCGGCGATCAGGACGGCCGGCTCCACGCCCAGCTCCTCCAGGGCCTTCGCCTCCAACTGCTCAATGCGCAGCCGCTTCTCGGCGCCGAGGACCTCGCCTCGGTGGACGGAGTCGGTGAGCTTGTCCAGCTCCGTCTTCAGACCCCGGGACCGGTCGCGCTCAGCGGTCAGTTCCACCTCCCGCTCGGCCTTCGCGCGCTCGGCCCGGCCGCGTTCCTCGTCCGCGCGCAGCAGCGAGACCTCCACGTGGGCCAGGAGCTGGCGGGCGCCGGACGCGACGGCCCCGGCGATCCGCGCCTCGTGCGCCAGCCTGGCCTGCCGCCGCTCGGCGCGGGCGCGCGCCTCGCGTTCGGCGCGGGCCGCGCGGTCGAGCCCGTCGGCCCGGCCGGCGAGCGCCTTGACCCGCTCCTCGTGGGTGCGGACCGCGAGGCGCGCCTCCATCTCGGTCTGCCGCGCGTTGGCGCCGTCGGCGGCGAGGCGGTCACGGACGGAGGTGTCGGGTTCGTCCGCGCCGTGCTCGTCGTCGAGCTCCTCGGCCGCCGCGAGCCGGGCGGCGAGCTCCTCGGCCTCCTCGGTGGCCCGCAGGAGCGCCTCCTCGGCGCGCGCTACCGCCGCGGCGGTGCGCTCGGCCTCACCGGCCGCCGCCCTGGCCTGCCCGGCGAGGCGGCCGAGGGCCTGGGCGGTCCGCGACTTCTCCCGGTCGGCGTCGCCGCGGCGGGCCGCCAGCTCCTCGACGAGGGCGGCCGCGGCCGCGCGGCGCTCCTCGGCGGTGTGCCGGGCCTCGGCGAGCGCGGCGCAGCGGGCGGTCAGCCCGGTCAGTTCGGCGGTCGCCTCGTCCACGGCCGCCTGGGTCTCCAGGAGGCTGGGGGCGCCGCCGGAGCCGCCCTGGGCGAGGTGGGCGCCGAGCAGATCGCCGTCGGCGGTGACGGCGGTGCGCTCGGGGTGGCTGCGGACGAGGGCCTCGGCGTCCTCGAGCGTGTCGACGACGACGTAGCCGCGCAGCAGCCGGCGGACGGCGGGCATCAGGTCGTCGGGGCCGCGTACCAGGCCGGCGGCCGGGAGAGCGCCGGCGGGGGCGTCCTCGGCGTCCGCAAGGTGAGGTGACGTTCCTTCTGCGGGCCCCGCGAGCAGGAGGGTGGCCCGGCCGGCGTCCTCCTTCTTCAGCAGGCGCAGCGCCTCGGCCGCGGCGGCGGGGCCGGTGACGGCGATCGCGTCGGCCGCCGTGCCCAGGGCGGCGGCGACGGGGAGCTCGTACCCGGGGGTGACGGTGAGGAGTGCGGCGGCGGGGCCGAGGAGTCCGGTCAGTCGTTCCCGCGCGCTCAGCAGCGCTCCGGTGCCGTCCTTGCGGCGGAGGCCGAGGGCGAGCGCGTCGCGGCGGGCGGTGACGGCGGCGCGGCGGCGGTCGGCCTCGGCGGCCTCCTCACGGGCGGCGTCGAGGGCGGCCTCGGCGGCGGCCAGCCCGGCCCTGGCCGCGTCGTGGCGGGCGGCGAGCTCGGCGTCGTCGGCCGCGGTGCCGTCGGCCTCGGCCTGGTGGCGCTCGTACTCCTCCTGTGCGGCGGCCGCGCGTTCGGCGGCCTCGTCGCGGGCGGCCGCGAGGCGGCCGATCTCGGCCTCGGCGGAGGCGGCGCGGCCGTGGGCGGCGGTGACCCGGCCCTGGAGCCGGGCGAGGTGTTCGCGGCGGTCGGCGATGGCGCGGGCGGCGTCCTTGAGGCGGCGTTCCTCCTCGGCGAGGCGGCGTTCGAGCTCGGCGCGGTGTCCGGCGGTGGCCTCCAGGGCGTGGCCGGCGGCCTCCAGGGCGGCTTCGAGCTCGGCTTCCTGTTCGCGGACGCGGGCGGCCTCGCGTTCCAGGTCCTCGGGGTCGCGGCCGCGGCGCTCCTCGGCGGGGGCGGTGGTGGCGCTGGCGACGCGGGCGTCGGCGAGGCTGACGGTGCCGCGGACGCGTTCGGCGAGCCGGGAGAGTTCGTGCCAGGTCTGCTGGGCGCGGGTGAGGCGCGGCGCGAGCTCGCGGACGTGCTCCTCCAGGGCGGCCTCGCGGAGGGCGGCGGCCCGCAGTTCGGCCTCGGCGGCGTCCTTGCGGGCCTTGAGGGCGGCCTCGTCGGCGATCTCGGCGCGCAGGGCCTCGCGGAGGGCGACCAGGTCGTCGGCGAGCAGCCGGAGCCGGGCGTCGCGCAGGTCGGCCTGGATGACGGCGGCGCGGCGGGCGACGGCGGCCTGCCGGCCGAGCGGTTTGAGCTGGCGGCGCAGTTCGTCGGTGAGGTCCTGGACGCGGGCGAGGTTGGCCTTCATCGCGTCGAGCTTCCGCAGCGCCTTCTCCTTGCGCTTGCGGTGCTTGAGGACGCCGGCGGCCTCCTCGATGAAGGCGCGGCGGCCCTGGGGGTCGGCGTGGAGGACGGAGTCGAGCTGGCCCTGGCCGACGATGACGTGCATCTCGCGGCCGATGCCGGAGTCGGAGAGGAGTTCCTGGATGTCGAGCAGCCGGCAGGTGTCGCCGTTGATCTGGTACTCGCTGCCGCCGTTGCGGAACATGATCCGCGTGATGGTGACTTCCGCGTAGTCGATGGGCAGGGCACCGTCGGAGTTGTCGATGGTGAGGGAGACCTCGGCCCGGCCCAGCGGGGGGCGGCCGGTCGTCCCGGCGAAGATGACGTCCTCCATCTTGCCGCCGCGCAGCGACTTGGCGCCCTGCTCGCCCATGACCCAGGAGAGCGCGTCCACGACATTGGACTTCCCCGAGCCGTTGGGGCCGACGACACAGGTGATCCCGGGCTCGAAGCGCAGCGTGGTGGCGGAGGCGAAGGATTTGAAGCCGCGCAGGGTAAGGCTCTTGAGGTGCACGCGGTAGGACTCTACCGGCCGTGCGCCGCCCGGCGCGGCCGCGCGCCGGGCGCTGGCGCGCCGCTCTGAACAATGGGTTTCGCCCGGGAATCTTCAGGGCACACCATGCGTGAGACGACCGCGGAGAGGATCAGGGGGACGGGAGGACGGCGAGCGAGATCGCCGCACACGACGAAGGGACGCCGAAGCGTCCCTTGTGAGTGCGAACTCTCCAGCGGCTGACGGTTGCGGTCCGACCGAGCGCCCCGGGGCAGGGCACGGGTCAGGCGAGCGCGGGCTCCGCCTTCGATACGTCGATGCTGTCGAGCAGCGAGTCACCACGGTGAGCGGCGGCAGTCAGCGCGTCGTTCTCGGCCTGCATCCGAATGAGCTCGGATTCAAGGTCCTGGACACGCTGCTGGAGCCGTCGCATCTCGGAGAGGACTCGGGGGTCGGAGCCGCCGACGTAACCGAGAAGCGCCTTTGCCATGATGGATGGTCCTCCACACTGAGTGACCGACCGAAGCGGTGTGGGTCGTGAGGGAATCGCACCCGCGGTGTCTGCCATCACTACTGCGGTGTTCCAATGCCAAACAGCTAAGGTGCGCGGGGCTTCCAGAGTCTCACCAAAAGGTTTGACGGTCAACACGATCACACCCCGTATCCGCAGGCGTCCCAGGGGTGCGCGGGGGTTTATCCGCACCGCATTCCGCGCCCGGGGCTCGAGGGGGCGTAGAGATCATCCGTTGACAGGCAGCCTTGCACGATGCGGCCCGGTTGGCAACCATCAGGCGATTTCCTGCCCTCGCATATACCAATGGCATATGCGAGGGGACACTCCTGCGACGCGATTTCCGGGAAAGTCGAGCCGATATCCGATTTTCCGGCAGTCGGATCAGCGGATCTCGAAACCGTCGTATCCGCCCTTGGGCGGGCCCCAGATCTCGGTGACACCGTCCACCCGCCCGGGCGTGTCGCCGTCCCGCAGCCAGTCGAGCAGCTGTTCGCAGCCCTGGCGGGAGCCCTCGGCGACGACCTGCACCCGGCCGTCGGAGAGATTGGAGGCGAAGCCCTCCAGGTCACCGATCTGCAAGGCGTTGGCCCGAGTGAACCAACGAAAGCCCACACCCTGCACATGTCCACGGACCCATGCCGTGAGACGAACATTCTCGTTCATGTCTGCACGTTAACCGGCCAATTAGATAAGCAGCACTTCGGCCCACCATCCCGTGCCGTACAGTCGCGGCCGAATAAGGCTACCCCGTACGAGTGATGCACCTTGGCGCCGAACACGTAAGGAAGGCAGTGGATGGGTCGCCATCGACGCTCTGCCCGTGCGACCGCTGACGAGGCGGTGGCGAATGCCCGGCCCGGCCGGGCTCCCCTGACGAGCGAGACGCCTGGAGTGTTCGGGACCGAGGATCCGGCCGAGGCGGTCACCCAACCCATTCCCATCGTCCGCCCCAACCCCACCGGTGCCGGCCGGCACCGCAGCCCCCACCGCACCAAACGCAAGGCGGGCCGACCGCTCAAGACCGGCGCGGCGGCGGCCGGCCCGGGCGGCGGCAAACCCCCCAAGCCCGCGCCGCCCGCCCGGCGGGCCGGGCTGCTCGGCGCGTCGGCGGCCGTGGCGATGGGCGCGGTCGCGGTGGTCTCCGGCCTGCTGCCCAGCGGGGCCTTCCCGCCCGCCGATTCCCACTCCCCCGGCTCCGGCGGCAGCGGACACGTGCTGGCGGACGCCCCGCCGGAGGCGCCGGTGCCCCCGCCCCGGCGCGACGGACCGGCCGCCGCCCCGGCGGACCGGGCGGACGGGCGCGACGGACCGGCCCGGGCCCAGGGGGCGCGGCCGGAGCGCGACGCGGCGGCACCACCGGCGGCGCCGACCGCACCGGCGGCCTCAGGGCCGGCCCCGGCGGAGGCCCGGAGCGCCCCGGTGGAGCCGGTGAGCGCGCCCGGGCGCGGGAACCCCCCGGCGAACCGGGGCGCCGAGCGCCCCCCGGCCGCTTTCGACGCCCCGCCCGGCGCCCACCCCCAGGGCCGGGCGCGCGCCGCCGTCCCCAGCGCGCGCCCGGCACCGCCCGCCCCCGGCACACCTCGGCGCCCCTCGGTGCACGAGCCCGCCGAACACGCCGATCACGACCCCGACGACGACCTGGGCGCGCTGCCCGGAACGCTCGCGGACACCCGGTCGTCCGCCGCGCACCTGATGTTGTCCCTGGTCAACGCCGAGCGGGCGAAGGCCGGCTGCCGCCCGCTGCGGCCCAGCGGCAACCTCAACCGGCTGGCCCAGTCCTTCAGCGACGACATGGCCCGGCGGGGCTTCTTCGACCACACCGACCCGGACGGCCGGACCCCCTGGGACCGGGCCGCCCGGCGCGGCATCAAGAACCTCGGCGGGGAGAACATCGCACGCGGCCACCCCGACGCCCACACGGTGATGGAGGCCTGGATGCGCAGCAGCGGCCACCGGGCGAACATCCTCAACTGCGACTACCGGAGCATCGGCGTAGGGGTGCACCACGGGGGCAACGGCCCCTACTGGACACAGGACTTCGGCTACTGACGCCACCGAGGTCACCGACCGGGCCGTGACGCACCGCTGCCCCGGCCGTACGGCGGTACGGCCGGGGCAGCGGCGTCCGGTGGCCGCCCGGGATCGGGCGGCGCGATCAGGCGACGGATCAGGCGGAGGCGCGGCCCGCGACGTAGATCCGGGTCTGCTCGGCGACGCGGCGGCCCAGCAGCTCGGCGGTGGCTATGTCCGCCTTGTGGACGCCCTCGGGGCCCTGGTCGTTGTTGGTCTGGGCACCGGCGCCGAGGAAGAAGCCGAGGCGGTTGATGTCGTTCTCGGAGGCGGTGGAGCTGTTCCAGCCCGGCATCGCGCCCAGGCCGACCCAGTGCATGCCGTGCTGAGCGGCGAGGACGGTGAAGAACTGCAGGGTGTGGAGCTTGTCACCGCTCTTGGAGGCGGAGTTGGTGAAGCCCGCCGCGATCTTGTCCTGCCAGGCGCGGGTGAACCAGCGCTTGGACGACGCCTCGGCGAAGACGTGGAAGGCGCCCGAGGCGGTGCCCATGTAGGTGGGCGAGCCGAAGACGATGGCGTCGGAGGCGTCGAGGAGCTCCCACTGCGCGTCGGTGATCTCGGCGACGTTGATCAGGTGGACGGTCGCCCCGGCCCCGGCGGCACCGGCGCGGACGGCCTCGGCGAGGACGGCGGTGTGGCCGAAGCCGGAGTGGTAGGCGATGGCGACGACGGGCGTGGTCACGATGGGGCTCCCTGGAAAAGCTGGTTGCGCTGACTGGGTGACCAAAGGAAAGCACTAACTTTTGGTTAGCGCAACCCCTTGGTTAGCGCTGTGCGAGAGTATGGTGTCCTCATGACGACGATCGACGGCACGGACGAGCAACTGCCCTTCGACGTCTTCGCGCGCAACTGCCCTTCGCGCGAGACCCTGGGGCACGTCACGGGCCGCTGGGGCGCGCTGACCCTCGGCGCCCTGCGCGAGGACACGCTGCGCTTCAACGAGCTGCGGCGGCGGGTGGAGGGCGTCAGCGAGAAGATGCTGTCGCAGACGCTCCACGCGCTGGAGCGTGATGGTCTTGTGCACCGGGAGGCGCAGCCGACCAATCCGCCACGGGTCGATTACCGGCTGACGCCGCTGGGCCGCGACGTGACCGGGCGGCTGATGGGGCTCATCGAGCTCCTTGAGGAGCGCATGCCGGAGGTTCTGGCCGCGCGGCAGCGGTACGACTGCGAGCGCTGAGCGCTCCGCTGAGGTTCCGTACGTTTTATCCGCGCGGGTGCGTCGTGGCTGGGCGCGCAGTTCCCCGCGCCCCTTTGGGGCGCTGCCCCGGGGCGCTCAGACCGCGCGTGGCGGGCGCTGGCAGTGGGGGCAGAAGTAGCTGGAGCGGTTCATCCAGGGCCGGCGGCGGATGGGCGTGCCGCAGCGGCGGCACGGCTCGTCCTCCCGGCCGTACGCGTCCAGCGAGCGGTCGAAGTAGCCCGACTCGCCGTTCACATTGACGTAGAGGCTGTCGAAGCTGGTGCCGCCGACCGCGAGGGCCTCGGCCATGACCTCGCGGATGTGGGTGAGCAGCTCGGTCGTGCGTGGCCGGGTCAGGCTCGCGGTCGGGCGCTCGTAGTGGAGCCGGGTGCGCCACAGCGCCTCGTCGGCGTAGATGTTGCCGACACCGCTGATCAGCGACTGGTCGAGCAGGGCGCGCTTGATCGTGGTCCGGCGGCCACGCAGCGCGGTGTGGAAGGCGGCGTCGTCGAAGGCCGGGTCGAGGGGGTCGCGGGCGATGTGCGCGATCACGTCGGGCAGCCCGTCGGGGTCGCCCTCCACCGTGTCGTGGAGCGAGAGCCCGCCGAAGGTGCGCTGGTCGACGAAGCGCAGCTCGGTCGCGGTGGCGTCGGCGAAGCGGACGCGGACGCGCAGGTGCTTCTCGTCCGGGGAACCCTGCGGCTGGACGAGCAACTGGCCGCTCATGCCCAGGTGGGCGAGGACGGCCTGGGTGGGCGCGCCCGTCCCGGTGAGGGGTTCCAGGGGCAGCCAGAGGTACTTTCCGCGCCGGCGCGCGGCGCCCAGCTTGTGGCCGGTCAGCCGGTCGGCGAAGTCGGCCGGCCCCGCCGGGTGGCGGCGGACGGCCCGGGGGTGGAGGACCTCCACGGCGGCGACGACGCGGCCGGAGACCCAGCGCTCCAGACCCCGCCGGACGACCTCGACCTCGGGCAGCTCGGGCACGGCGCTCCTCGACGACAGCGAAAGGGAAAAGGAAACGGTCCGGGCCGCGGTGCTCTCGCACCGCGGCCCGGACCGCCGTATCTCAGCTGGAGGACTTCTCCCCCGGCAGCGCGCCGGACTCGGCGGCGGCCTTCTCGGCCGCCACACGGGCTTCCGCCGCGCTGTTGATGGCGCGCCAGGCGGACTCCGCCGCCTGCTGCTCCGCTTCCTTCTTGCTGCGGCCGGTGCCGGTGCCGTACGCGACACCACCGACGCGGGCAGCAGCCGTGAAGGTCTTCTCGTGGTCCGGACCGGTCTCGGTGACCAGGTACTCCGGAACGCCGAGACCCTCGGTGGCGGTCAGCTCCTGGAGGCTGGTCTTCCAGTCCAGGCCGGCGCCGAGGTTCGAGGACTTCTCGATCAGCGGGTCGAAGAGCCGGTGCACCAGCTCCGCGGCCGCGTCGAGGCCCTGGTCGAGGTAGACCGCACCGATGACGGCCTCCAGGGTGTCCGCGAGGATGGATGCCTTGTCCCGGCCGCCGGTGCCCTCTTCGCCCCGGCCGAGCCGGATGAAGGAGCCCAGGTCCAGGCCCCGGCCGACTTCGGCCAGCGCCCGTGAGTTGACCACCGCGGCGCGCAGCTTGGCGAGCTGGCCCTCGGGGAGGTCCGGGTGGATGCGGTACAGCGTGTCGGTGACCACCAGACCCAGGACGGAGTCCCCGAGGAACTCCAGCCGTTCGTTGGTGGGCAGCCCGCCGTTCTCGTAGGCGTAGGACCGGTGCGTCAGCGCACGCACCAGAAGGGCGGACTCGAGTGTGTACCCGAGCCGCCCTTCCAGAAGCGTGTGGGACGAGGCCGTGTCCGCCGACGCCTTCTTCGGCGCAGTGGCGTCTGACATGAAGCCTGTCACCCGCCGATCAGACCGCGAGGACCTGGCGCTTGTTGTAGGTGCCGCAGCTGGGGCACGCGATGTGCTGCTGCTTCGGCTCGTGGCAGCGCTCGCACGCCACCAGGGGGGTGACCGCAGCCTTCCACTGCGACCGGCGGTGGCGCGTGTTGCTGCGCGACATCTTCCGCTTCGGAACAGCCACGGCTACTTCTCCTGTGTGTCATCCCCGCCGGAGCGGGGTGCGTTGTCCTTCTCGCCGGCCGTTTCGGATCCGGCGAGTCCCTTCAGTGCCGCCCAACGGATGTCGACGGACTCGTGGTGGTGGTCCGGGTCGTCCGCCAGCCGCTCTCCGCATTCGGAGCAGAGGCCGGGGCAGTCGTCCTGGCACACCGGCTGCAGCGGCAGTGAGAGCACCACCGCGTCCCGCAGCACGGGTTCGAGGTCGAACAAGTCGTCCTCGAGGTGGAGGATGTCCTCCTCATCGTCCTCGGCGTCGTCGTCCGTGGCCACGATGCGGCCCCGGGCGTCGGCGTCGGGGTAGGAGTACATCTCCTGGAAGTCCGCTTCGAACTCTCGCTCGAGCGGCTCCAGACACCTTACGCACTCCCCGGTGAGCGGCGCACGGGCGGTGCCTGTGACAAGCACCCCTTCCATGACCGACTCGAGCCGGAGGTCGAGCTCCACCGTCGCGCCCTCGGCCACACCGATGACCTCGATACCGAGATCGCGGGGGGCGGGGACGGAGCGGGAGACCCTCTTCAGCGCACCGGGACGCCGGCCCAGCTCGCGCGTATCGAACACGAGAGGGTTGCGGGGGTCAAGGCGGGCGTTCAGGGCTTCCTGCTTTCTACGCTGCGGTGACGGCGGCCCCGGGTGCACGGGGCACGGCGGGCAGCCTGGATCGCGGACGTACACGCGACCGAAGAGCCAGGATACTGGACGGTCGCCCCTGGGCCCAATCCGCGTCCCGGACAGGTCCGCCCGAACCGGATCAGCGGCCCTGTTCGTACTCGCGGAGCCGGTTCAGGTCGATCATCGAGGTGTCGAAGAAGCTGGTCTCGTCGAGGGCGCCCGCGGCCCGGGGCGGGTGCCCGTCGGCCGGGTAGCCGGCCGCGGTCCCGTAGCCCTGGCCGAGGTCGGTCCCGTGGCCGACGTCCGTCCCGTGGCCGCCCGTCGTCTGGGCCGGGGGCTGCCAGGCGTACGGGTCGGGCTGCTGGTAGCCGCCGGGGACGGCGTACGGGTCCGCCTGCGGCGGGTACTGCGCGGCCTGCCGGCCGTAGCCGTACGGATCCTGCGCCTCGTAGCCCCCGGCGGGGACGGTGTATTCGCTCCAGACGGGCTGCTGCGGAACCTGTGGTGCCTCGGATGGCCGGTGGGGCTCACGGGGCGCCCGGGGGGCGCCCAGGGAGTCCTGCGGGCCGCCGGCGAGCTCGGCGAGGAAGTCGGCGTCGCTGGTGGGGCGCCCGGGGGCGATGCCCTCGTGGGCGGCCAGGTGGGCGCCCAGCTCGTCGACGGGGCGGGACCCGAGCAGCTTCTCCCGGCCCCGGCCCACGGCCTCCAGGGCCTTGGCCAGGACGGCCGAGACGGCGCCCAGCTTGACGTCCACATAGGCGTCGGCGCCCTGCCGCTGGGCCCGGGGGTCGGTGCTGCGCTCCGGGGCGTCGTGGGCCAGGCCCTCGGGGTCGTGGCCGTCGCCGGCGAGGCCGAGGAGCTTCTCGCGGCCCCGGTCGACGGAGCCGATGGTCTTGGTGAGGACGACCTCGAAGTTGGCGAGGGTGCTGTCGACGTAGTCGTCGGCGCCGGCGCGGATCTCCTCGGCCTCCCGGTGGGCCTCCGCGAGGATGCGGTCGGCCTCCTCGCGGGACTGGCGGGCGACCTCGGTGCCGGAGATCAGGGAGCCGCGCTCGGCCCGGGCCGAGGCGAGGATCGCCTCGGCCTCCTCGCGCGCCCGGGCCACGAGCTGTTCCCGGTCCCCGATGACCTCGCGCGCCTGGGCCAGCGAGCCCGGCAGGGCGGCGCGCAGCTCCTCCAGGAGGGCGAGCAGCTCGGCCCGGTTGAGCACGCAGGAGGCCGACATGGGCAGGGCGCGGGCGCCGGTGACGGTCCTGACGATCTCGTCGAGTTTCTTCTGGACGTCCACCGTGACGCTCGCCGCCTTCTCGCATTCCGGGGTGGCCTGGTGGCCGATGGGAACGAACGGGGACGACTGTACGGCCGGCGGCCCCCGGCCGACAGCTACTGACGATCAGTCAGAGTCGGACCGCTGGACGAGGCGCTCCTTGAGGGCCTCCAGCACCAGCGGCGGCACCAGGTGGGAGACGTCGCCGCCCCACGCCGCGACCTCCTTGACCAGGCTGGAGGAGAGGAAGCTGTAGGTGGGGTTGGTGGGCACGAAGAGGGTCTCGACGCCCGAGAGGCCGTTGTTCATCTGGGCCATCTGGAGCTCGTAGTCGAAGTCGCTGACCGCCCGCAGGCCCTTGACGATGGCCGGGATGTCGCGCTCCTTGCAGAAGTCGACGAGCAGGCCGTGATGGGACTCCACCTGGACGTTGCCGTACTCGGCGGTGACCTGGCGGAGGAGTTCTATCCGCTCGTCGACGGTGAACAGGCCCTTCTTGGACTTGTTGACCATCACGGCGACGTGCACGACGTCGTACAGCTTCGAAGCGCGGGCGATGATGTCGAGGTGCCCATTGGTGACGGGGTCGAACGACCCCGGACAGACGGCGCGGCGCAACGGTGTTTCCTCGCTCTCCGGTCCATTCATGACGTGCCTGATCCCGTGGTGTCGGCAGTGCACGGCGAAGCGGCGTGACCGTACCAAAGCGTCCCCTCGCCGTAGCGACGGGCCCTCAGTGCGTCGAAACCCTCCGGCCAGCGGAATTCCCCGCCCCTGGTGCTGCGCTCCACAGTGACGAGCGCGTCCTCGGCCAGCCAGCCCCTGCTCCGGAGTGTGAGGAGGATCTCGCGAAGATCGTCGTCGGTGACCACGTAGGGCGGGTCGAGGAAGACCACGTCGTACGGCTCGGCGGGCGGCGCCCCGGCCACGACCTGCTCGGCCTTGCCGCCGCGCACCTCGGCGCCCGGCAGGCCGACCGCGCGGACGTTGTCCTTGATGACCCGCAGCGCGCGGGCGTCCGCCTCGACCAGGAGGGTGTGCGCGGCCCCGCGCGAGAGCGCCTCCAGGCCGACGGCGCCGGAGCCGCCGTAGAGGTCCAGCACGCGCGCGCCGTCGAGGGTGCCCAGGAAGGACACCCAGGTGGAGAAGAGGCCCTCGCGCGCCCGGTCGGAGGTGGGGCGGGTGCCGGTGCCGGGCGGTACGGCCAGGCGGCGTCCGCCGGCGCGGCCGGCGATCACGCGGGTCATGGTCTCGGAAGTCCTTCGGCGGTGGGTGACACGGTGCGGCGGTGGCCGCACCGACAGCGTATGGCGTCGGCGCCGCGGCGTCCGCCCGGCCCTCGCCCGGCCCGGGATCTCAGCCCTTGCCGAGGCCCGGGGCGTCAGCCCTTGTCCAGGAACTCCTCCCGGTCCTTGTCCAGGAGGGCGTCGAGCGCGGTGCGCAGTTCGGGGAGCCGGGCGAGCTCGGGGTCGGCGGCGACGACCGCGGCGGCCTCCTCGCGGGCGGCGGCGATGATCTCCTCGTCGTCGATGACGGTGAGCATCCGCAGGGAGGAGCGGACGCCGGACTGCGCCTGGCCGAGGACGTCGCCCTCGCGGCGCTGCTCCAGGTCGATGCGGGAGAGCTCGAAGCCGTCGAGGGTGGCGGCGACCGCGCCGAGCCGGGCGCGGGCGGGGCTGGCCTCGGGCATCTCGCTGACCAGCAGGCAGAGCCCGGGGGCCGAGCCGCGGCCGACGCGGCCGCGCAGCTGGTGGAGCTGGGAGACGCCGAACCGGTCGGCGTCCATGATCACCATGGCGGTGGAGTTGGGCACGTTCACGCCGACCTCGATGACGGTGGTGGCGACCAGGACGTCGACCTCGCCCGCCGCGAAGCGGCGCATCACCTCGTCCTTGGCGTCGGGCTGCATCCGCCCGTGGAGCACCTCCACGCGCAGCCCGGCCAGGGGCCCCCGGGAGAGCTCCTCGGCGACGTCGAGCACGGCCAGCGGAGGGCGGCGCTCCGCCGCGTCCTCGGCGGACTCCGCGGACTCGGCGGACTTCTTCTTGGGGGCGTCCTCCTCGTCGCCGATGCGGGGGCAGACGACGTACGCCTGGTGGCCGCCCGCCACCTCCTCGCGGACCCGTTCCCAGGCGCGGGCCAGGAAGTGCGGCTTGTCCTTGGCGGGCACCACATGGGTGGCGATGGGCGAGCGCCCGGCGGGCAGCTGGTCCAGGACGGACGTCTCCAGGTCGCCGAAGACGGTCATGGCGACGGTGCGCGGGATGGGGGTGGCGGTCATCACCAGCAGGTGCGGCGGTTGCTTGCCCTTGGAGCGCAGGGCGTCGCGCTGTTCGACGCCGAAGCGGTGCTGCTCGTCGACGACGACCAGGCCCAGGTCGTGGAACTGGACCTTGTCCTCGATCAGGGCGTGGGTGCCGACGACGACGCCCGCCTCGCCGGTGATCAGGTCGAGCAGCGCCTGGCGGCGCGCGGCCGTGCCCATGGAGCCGGTCAGCAGCACGACCTTGGTGCCCCGCTCGGCGCCGCCGAGCATCCCGCCCTCGGCGAGCTCGCCCATCATCTCGGTGATCGACCGGTGGTGCTGCTGGGCGAGGACCTCGGTGGGGGCGAGCATGGCGGCCTGGCCGCCGGCGTCCACGACGGCGAGCATCGCGCGCAGGGCGACCATCGTCTTGCCCGAGCCCACCTCGCCCTGGAGGAGCCGGTGCATGGGGTGCTCGGTGGCCAGGTCGTCGAAGATCTCGGCGGAGACCTTCCGCTGGCCGTCGGTGAGGGTGAAGGGCAGCTTGGCGTCGAAGGCGTCCAGCAGGCCACCGGGCGCGGGCTTGCGGGCCACGGCGGGCAGCTGGGAGTCGGCGTGCCGGCGGCGGGCGAGGGCGACCTGGAGGACGAACGCCTCGTCCCACTTCAGCCGGGAGCGGGCGTCCTCGACGTCCGCCTTGGCCCGGGGCCGGTGGATCTTGCGGAGGGCCTCCGGCAGCGGGACGAGGCCCCGGCCCTCGCGCAGCGCGGGCGGCAGCGGGTCGACGACGGCCTCCCAGCCGGTGGCCTCCATCGAGGCGAGCACGACGTCGACCGCGTTGGAGATCTTCCAGGACTCCATCTTGGAGCAGGCCGGGTAGAGCGGGATCAGCTGGTCGGCCCAGGCCTTGGCGGCGGAGGCGTCGCTGTCGCCGCCGAGCATCTCGTACGCGGGGTGGGAGAGCTGGCGGATGTTGCGGAACGTGCCGACCTTGCCGGCGAACATGCCGCGCCGGCCGGGGACGAGCTCCTTCTGGTGGTGGTAGATCGACCGGCCGAAGAAGACCAGCTGGAGCCGGCCGCCGCCGTCGGTGACGGTCACCTCCAGCCGCTGGCCCCGGCCCTGGTTGAACTTGTGCACCCGGGCGTCCAGGACCTGCGCGACCACCGTGACGTGCTCGTCGAGCGGCAGGTCGGCGAGCCGGGTGAGCTCGCCGCGCTCGGCGTAGCGGCGCGGGTAGTGGTGCAGCAGGTCGCCGACCGTGTGCAGATCGAGGTGCTCGGCCATCACCTTCGCGGTGGTGCCGCCGAGCGTCTTCTTCAGGGGTTCGTCCAAGGCGGGCACGGGTCCATTGCACACCACGCCGCTGACAACGCGGCCCGGGCGGCGCCGTCGGCACGGTTCATTCGACGCCGATGATCAGCCGGGCGGCGTGCTGCCCGCCCCGGTAGACCACGGTGTCCACGGCCAGGTGGCCGCCGCGCACATGCCGCTGGAGGCGGTCGGCGACGGCCTCGGGCACGTCCGCGCCGAGCACGAACGTGACCATCTCGCCGCCCGCCGCGAGCATCCGGTCCAGCACGGTCTCGGCGGTGGCGGCGAGCTCCGCGCCGATGACGGCCACGTCGCCGTCGATGAGGCCGAGGACGTCCCCGGCCTGGCAGACGCCCGCCATGGTCCACGACTGCCGCTCGGCGACGACGAGCTCCGCGTGCCGGGTGGCCCCGGCGGCGGAGGTCATGGCCACGACGTCCTCATCGAAGCGGCGGCCGGGCTCGTGGACGGCGAGGGCGGCGATGCCCTGGACCGGGGAGCGGGTGGGGATCAGGGCGACCCGGACGCCCTCGGCGCGGGCCTGCTCGGCGGCCGCGGCGGCGGTGTGCCGCAGGTCCGCGTCGTTGGGCAGCAGCACCACCTCGCGCGCGTTGGCCCGCCGGACCGCCTGCACCAGCTCGCCGCTCGCGGGCGGCTCCCCCGGCCGCACGGTCACGACGGTCGCGCCCGCCTCGGCGCACAGCGCCGCCAGCCCCTCGCCCGGCACGACCGCGACGACGGCCCGCTGGACGGGCTCGTGGACGCGGGTGCGCTCGGTGGCGGCGGCGCCGAAGTGGGTGATGCGGACGCGGTACGGGCGTCCGGCGTCGATGCCCGCCTCGACGGCGGCACCGGCGTCGTCCACGTGGACGTGGACGTTCCACAGGCCGTCCCCGCCGACGACGACGAGGGACTCGCCCAGCGCGTCGAGGCGGGCCCGCAGCCGGGCGACGGCCGTGTCGTCCGCCTCCAGCAGGTAGATCACCTCGAAGGCGGGCCCGTCGCCCGGCGGGACGTCCAGGCCGCCGGCCTCGGCCGGGCAGCCCCCGGCGAGCCAGTCATGGGCGGCGTGGGCGGGCGCGGCGGTGGGCCGTGCGGCGCCGGGGCCGCCCGTCAGGGCGGCCACGAGCGCGCCCAGCACCTCCACGAGACCCTTGCCGCCCGCGTCGACGACGCCCGCCCGCCCGAGGACCTCCAGCTGGCACGGTGTTGCCGCCAGGGCCGTCAGGGCGCCCTCGTGCGCGGCGCGGGCGACGGCCGGGCCGTCGCCCGGGGTGACCTCGGCGGCCTCGGCGGCGGCCGTGGCCACGGACAGCACGGTGCCCTCGACGGGGCGGGCGACGCCCTCGTACGCCGACTCGACGGCGCGGCGGAGGGCGCGGCGCAGGAGGGTCGCGTCGTCGCCGGCCTCCTGGCCGCCGCCGGTGGCGGCCAGGACCTCGGCCATGCCGCGCAGCAGCTGCGCCAGGATCGTCCCGGAGTTGCCGCGCGCGCCTATGAGCGCGCCGTGCGCCATGGCGCGGACGGCCTCGGCCAGGCCGGGCCGGGAGCCGGGGCCGGTGGTGGCGTGGGCGTCGAAGACGGCGTCGACGGCGCGGGCGGCGGACTCGACGGTCAGGTAGAGGTTGGTGCCGGTGTCACCGTCCGCGACGGGATAGACGTTGATCGCGTCGATCTCCTCGCGGGCTCCGCCGAGCGCGTCGAGCGCCAGGGCGCACCAGGCGCGTACCGCGTCGGCGTCGAGCGGGTGCGGCACGTGTGTCCTCCTCGGACGGCGGGGGCGGGGGCGGGGTGAAGTGCTTGGGCAGACTAGTCCCGGGCGCGGGCCCGGGGGGCGAGCCGGGCGGGTTCGGGGCCGGTCATGGTAGTTTCGTTGTCCAGGAGCGGTCGTTGTATGCTGCTCCGGTTGCCTGATGAGAATCAGGCCATCCCCCTGGCAAGCCAGTCACCTACGACCCGGCACGCCGGGATTTCCCGTAAGTGCATCTGAAGTCTTTGGAGTGACCCGTGGCTGCCAACTGCGACGTCTGCGGCAAGGGGCCGGGCTTCGGCAACAACATTTCGCACTCGCACCGCCGTACGTCCCGTCGCTGGAACCCGAACATCCAGCGTGTGCGTGCCGTGGTCGGTCGGACGCCGAAGCGCCTCAACGTCTGCACCTCGTGCATCAAGGCCGGCAAGGTCTCGCGCTAACTAGCTAGTAGCGCGGCAGCCTCGCCGTCCTTGAAAGCCGGTCCTCCCCGTTTCGGGGTGGGCCGGCTTTTCGTTGTGCCCCAAGCGGGGTCTCGAAGGGGCGGCAGCTCCTTCGGAAACGGGAAGGGGCGGGTCAGGGGCTCGTCCACCCGTGGTGCACCGGGCCGATGCCCGCGCCCAGTGGAAAGCCCGCCGCTATCGCCCCCGTGACGTAGTCCTTGGCCGCCCGCACGGCCTCCGGAACGGAGAGCCCCTTGCCGAGACCGGCGGCGATCGCGCTCGCCAGCGTGCAGCCCGTTCCGTGGGTGTGGCGGTTGTCGTGGCGCGGGGCGCGCAGCCAGTGTTCTTCCGATCCGTCCGTCAGGAGATCCACCGCGTCGCCCTCCAGGTGGCCGCCCTTGATGAGGGCCCAGCGCGGGCCGTGGGAGAGGATCGCGTCCGCCGCCCGCCGCATACCCGTCTCGGAGGCGACCTGGACGCCCGTCAGCCAGGCGACCTCGTCCAGGTTGGGGGTGGCGACCGTCGCGACCGGCAGGAGCTTCGTGCGGACCGCGTCGCGGGCGGAGGCGGCCAGCAGGGCGTCGCCGTGCTTGGAGATGCCGACGGGGTCGACGACGACGGGGGCCGTCACCTCGGCCAGGAGCGCGGCCACGGTCTCCACGAGCTCCGCCGAGGCGAGCATGCCGGTCTTCACGGCCTCCACCCCGATGTCGTCCACGACGCTGCGGAACTGGGCCCGTACCGCCTCGGCGGGCAGCGGCCAGGCGCCCTGGACGCCGAGGGAGTTCTGCGCGGTCACCGCTGTGACCACGCTCATACCGTGGGTCCCCAGGGCGAGCATCGTCTTCAGGTCGGCCTGGATGCCCGCACCGCCGCCGGAGTCGGATCCGGCGACGGTCAGCACGCGGGGCGGGGGTGTGCGCATGCGCGCAATCTACTCCCCGGCGGTCATTCGCCCGGCTCCAGGCCGTCGTCGCCGAAGTGGTCCCAGCCGCCCGCCTTGTCCCAGGGCGCGCCGTCGACGGTGACCTGCGGGAGGGCGGAGGGGTTGACGACCTCGCCGATGATCTTCCAGCGGGCGGGGAGCTTCACATCCGGTGGGAAGGTCGCCACGATGGCGTGGTCCTCTCCGCCGGTCAGCACCCACTGGAGCGGGTCGACGCCGACGGCCTGGCCGATGTCCAGCATCTGCGTGGGCACGTCGATGGCGGCGGTGCGCAGGTCGATGCGGACCTTGCTGGCCTCGGCGATGTGGCCGAGGTCGGCGATGAGGCCGTCGCTGACGTCCGTCATGGCGGTGGCGCCGAGCGCGGCCGCGGCGGGCCCCGCGTGGTACGGGGGCTCGGGGCGGCGGTGGGCCTCGACGAAGGCGCGCGGGGAGCGGAAGCCGCGGGAGAGCACGGCGAGCCCGGCGGCGGACCAGCCCAGCCAGCCGGTGACGGCCACGACGTCGCCCGCGCGGGCTCCGGAGCGGGTGACCGGCTCGTGGTTGCGCAGGTCGCCCAGGGCCGTGATGGCGACGGTGATGGTGTCGCCGCGCACCACGTCCCCGCCGACCACGGCCGCGCCGGCGACCTGGCACTCGTCGCGGATGCCGTCCATCAGCTCGGTCGGCCAGGTGGCGGGGAGCTCGGCGGGCACGACGAGGCCCAGCAGCACGGCGGTGGGCACCGCGCCCATGGCGGCGATGTCGGCGAGGTTCTGCGCGGTGGCCTTGCGCCCGACGTCGTAGGCGGTGGACCAGTCGCGGCGGAAGTGCCGTCCCTCCAGGAGTACGTCCGTACTCGCGACGACCCGGCGGTCGGGCGCCGCGACCACCGCGGCGTCGTCACCCGGTCCGAGCCGGACCGCCGGGGTGGTGGTGAGCCGGGAGGTCAGCTCTCTGATGAGGCCGAACTCCCCCAGCTCGCCCACGGTGCCTTTCACTGAGCTCCTCCTCGGAGTGTCGGTTGCCCTGATCGTGACGTGTTCCGCGCCGCGCAGGCCGCGCGGGTCTCCCCGCACCGTGCGGCGACGCGGTACCGTGGCGTCTCTTCTCCCCACATGATCCTCGAAGCCGCCCTGGAGGTTCCGTGGTACAGGCGTACATCCTGATCCAGACCGAGGTCGGCAAGGCGTCGACCGTGGCCGAAGTCATCGGAAAGATCTCGGGAGTGATCCAGGCCGAAGACGTGACGGGGCCGTACGACGTGATCGTGCGCGCCCAGGCGGACACCGTGGACGAGCTCGGTCGCATGGTGGTCGCGAAAGTACAGAAGGTGGAGGGCATCACCCGCACCCTGACCTGCCCGGTGGTCCATATCTAGCTCCCCCGTATGCTCGGCCGGTGAAGTCTTCGCTCCGCCGGCCCCTCGGCCTGCCCGCCGCCGCCCTGCTCCTCGCGGCCGCGGGCTGTTCCGCGCCGGACCCGTCAGCGGGTCCGGCGGTTCCCACGCCGGACGCGCGGCAGGCCGGGCACTGCCGGGCGTTGCACGGTGCCTTGCCGGACGTCCTGGACGGGCGGAAGCGGCGTACCGCGGAGCCCGCGTCGGACTTCACGGCCCTGTGGGGCGATCCCGCGATCTCACTGCGCTGCGGGGTGGCCCGTCCCAAGATCCTTACGCGTGGTTCCGAACACTACAACCCCAACGCCGACTCGGCGGAGCTCGACGGGGTGGAGTGGCTGCCGGAGCGGCAGCCGGACGGCAGCGTCCGCTGCACCACCGTGCACCGTGAGGCGTGGATCGAGGTGACGCTGCCCGCCCGCGTGGTGGGCGGCGCCGGCGACATCAGCGCGCTGACCGATCTCGCCGGCGCCATCACGAAGACGGTCCCCGTGGGGATCCTCCCCTGACGGGCCCCTCCACCGGCCGCTAGCGCAGGCCCGTGGAGCGGCGCAGGGCGGCCTGGACGAGCCGGTCGACCAGCTCCGGGTACTCGACGCCGGTCTCCTGCCACATGCGCGGGTACATGGAGATGGGCGTGAAGCCGGGCATGGTGTTGATCTCGTTGATCACGAACTCGCCGTCCTCGGTGAGGAAGAAGTCCGCGCGGACCAAGCCCTCGCAGGAGGCGGCCTCGAATGCCTCGACGGCCAGCTCCTGGACCCGGCGGGTCTCCTCCTCGCTCAGCGGGGCGGGGACGATGCCGGAGGCGGAGTCGATGTACTTGGCCTCGAAGTCGTAGAAGTCGTGCGCGGAGACCGGGGGGATCTCGGCGGGCACGCTGGCGCGCGGGCCGTCCTCGAACTCGAGGACGCCGCACTCGATCTCCCGGCCGCGCAGCAACGATTCGACCAGGATCTTCGGGTCGTGGCGGCGGGCCTCGGCGATGGCCTCGTCGAGACCGGAGAGGTCGTCGACCTTGGTGATGCCCATCGAGGAGCCGGCGCGCGCGGGCTTCACGAAGAGCGGCCAGCCGTGCTCGCCCGCGAAGTCCACGATCTTCTTGCGGGCGCCCGCCTGGTCGTTCTCCCACTCGCGCGGGCGGATGACCACGTACGGGCCGACGGGCAGGCCGAAGGAGGTGAAGACGCGCTTCATGTACTCCTTGTCCTGGCCGACGGCGGAGGCGAGGACGCCCGCGCCCACATAGGGGATCCCGGCGAGCTCCAGCATGCCCTGGAGGGTGCCGTCCTCGCCGTAGGGGCCGTGGAGCACGGGGAAGACGACGTCGACCTCGCCCAGCGCCTTGGGGACGGCACCGGGCTCGGTGTAGACGACCTCGCGGCTGGCCGGGGTGACGGGCAGCAGGACGCCGCCGTCGGCGGAGTCGGTGAGCTGCTCGACGCTCGGCAGCGACCGGTCGGCGATGGTCATCCGCTCGGGGTCGTCGGCGGTCAGCGCCCAACGGCCGTCGGTGGTAATGCCGATCGGCAGCACGTCGTACTTGGCGCGGTCGATGGCGCGCAGCACCGCGCCTGCGGTCACCACGGAAATGGCGTGTTCGGAACTGCGGCCGCCGAAGACGACCGCGACACGCGGCTTCCGCTCAGGGCTCTGGGGGGAGGTCTCGCTGCTCATATCGCGTCGAGAGTACCTGGTGACCACGGGTGCTTCAGTGCCGCTCGGCCTTGGCGCTGCGCGACATCAGCTCCTTGAGCGCCACCATGGGCGGCTTGCCCTCGTGGACGATGCCGACGACCGTCTCCGTGATCGGCATGTCGACATGGTGACGCCGGGCCAGATCGAGCACGGACTCGCAGGACTTGACGCCCTCCGCCGTCTGCTTGGTGACCGCGACGGTCTCCTCCAGGGTCATGCCCCGGCCGAGGCAGGCGCCGAAGGTGCGGTTGCGGGAGAGCGGCGAGGCGCAGGTGGCGACGAGGTCGCCCATGCCGGCCAGGCCCGCGAAGGTGTGGGCGTCGGCGCCCATGGCCAGGCCCAGCCGGGTGGTCTCGGCGAGGCCCCGGGTGATCAGGGACGCCTTGGCGTTGTCGCCCAGCCCCATGCCGTCGGCGATGCCCACGGCCAGCGCGATGACGTTCTTCACCGCGCCGCCCAGCTCGCAGCCGACCACGTCGGTGTTGGTGTAGGGGCGGAAGTACGCGGTGTGGCAGGCGGCCTGGAGCCGCCGGGCGACGGACTCGTCGGGGCAGGCGACGACGGCGGCGGCGGGCTGCCGCGCCGCGATCTCCTTGGCGAGGTTGGGGCCGGTGAGCACGGCGACCCGGTCCGGGGAGACCTTGGCGACCTCCTCGACGACCTCGCTCATCCGCTTCGCGGTGCCGAGCTCGACGCCCTTCATCAGGGAGACCAGCACGGTGCCGTCGGCCAGCAGGGGCGTCCACTCGGCGAGGTTGCCGCGCAGGGTCTGGGAGGGCACGGCGAGCACGGTGAACGCGGCGTCGCGGGCGGCCTCGGCGGGGTCGGTGGTGGCCCGGACGGCGGCGGGGAGCTCGATGCCGGGGAGGTAGTCGGGGTTGGTGCGGCCGGTGTTGATGGCGTCCACGAGGGCGGCGCGGCGGCCCCACATGGTGACCTCGCAGCCCGCGTCGGCGAGGATCATCGCGAAGGCGGTCCCCCAGGAACCGGTGCCGTAGACGGCGACGCGCGTCACTTGTCGTTCTCCTCCTCGGAGGGGGCCTTCCCGGCGGCGCGGCGGGCCGCGGCACGGGCCTTCTTGAGGTTGTACGGCTCGGCCGGGGCGGGCTCGCCGCGCAGTTCGGCGAGGAGTTCGGTGATGGCCCTCATGATGACCTCGGTGACCTCGCGCAGCACCTCGGCGGTGGGTTCCTTGCCGTAGTACGCCGACAGGTCGACGGGCGGGCCGGCCAGCACCCGGAGGGTCTTGCGGGGGAAGAGCCGCAGCTTCTTGTCCTTGGCGTACGGCGGCATCGCCTCGTTGGCGCCCCACTGGGCGACCGGGACGACGGGCGCACGGGTCAGCAGGGCGACACGGGCGGCGCCGGTCTTGCCCTCCATGGGCCACATGTCGGGATCGCGGGTGAGGGTGCCCTCGGGGTAGAAGGCCACGCACTCGCCCCTGTTGATGGCGTCCACGGCGGACCGGAACGCGGTGGCCGCGTCGGCGGACTCCCGGTAGACGGGAATCTGCCCGGTGCCGCGCAGGATCGCGCCGACGAAGCTGCCCTTGAACAGCCCGGCCTTGGCCAGGAAGCGCGGGACGCGCCCGGTGTTGTACTGGTAATGGGCGTAGGACAGCGGGTCGAGATACGAGTTGTGGTTGACGACGGTGATGAAGCCGCCGTCGGCGGGAATGTGCTCCATTCCGCGCCAGTCCCGCTTGAACAGAACCACGAGCGGCGGTTTCGCCAACACCGCCGCAAAGCGGTACCAGAAGCCGATTCTGTGGCGGGACACTCGGACACCCTTCTGTTGGAACCTGGACGTGCTTCGGGCGTGCTGCTCACCCGGGGGCCGGACAAGTGTCGCCCCGGGTACCCGGTCTGTCGAGAACGCCCCGGGGCCCCGGACTTCTCGGAACACCGTAACCCCGCGCCCGCCGCCGGGCTCCGGCAGCGGGTGACAATGGGGGCCGACGCGAGGAGAGGGGACCGGGGCCGTGCACTGGACGCTGGTGGTGCCGGTGAAACCGCTGGCGGGGGCCAAGAGCCGTCTGGTGGCTGGCGCGGCACGGCTGCCGGGGCCCGCGCTGGCCCTGGCCTTCGCCCTGGACACCGTGGGCGCCGCGCTGGCCTGCGGCGTCGTGCGGGATGTGGCGGTCGTCACGGCGGATCCGCTGGCCGGGGCCCGGCTCGCGGCCCTGGGCGCCCGGGTGCTGCCCGAGCCGCCGGGCGGCGGGCTGAACGCGGCCCTGGCCCACGGCGCGCGCGAAGTGCGCCGGGCCCGCCCGGACGCGGCCGTGGCCACGCTCAACGCGGATCTGCCGGCATTGCGCCCCGCCGAACTCGGGCGGGTGCTCGAATTCGCCGGCGGATTTCCCCGCGCATTTCTCGCGGATGCCGCCGGAATCGGTACGACCCTGCTGGCGGCGGCCCCCGGAAGGGAATTGTCCCCCGCGTTCGAGGGCGCCTCACGCGCCCGGCACCGGGCCTCGGGGGCCGAGGAGATAACGCTCACGGGCGTGGACTCCGTACGCCGGGACGTGGACACCGAGCAGGACCTGCTGGCCGCCCTGGCGCTGGGCGTGGGGCCGCGCACGGCGGCGGTCGCCGGCCGGGCGCGGGCCGCCGGGGCGCCCTCGCCCGCGCGGGCGGACTAGGCTGCCGGTCATGCAGGCCACCGCGTACACCTTCGATCCCCAGACCCACGCCGGGAGCGTTCTCCTGGACGACGGCACGCCCGTGCCCTTCGACGGGGCGGCGTTCGACGCCGGCGGTCTGCTGATGCTGCGGCCCGGCCAGCGGGTGCGGATCGAGTTCGCGGCGCCGGCCGAGGGCGCCCCGGAGGTCCCGCCGGCACAGCGCCGGGTGACCCTGGTGACGCTCCAGACGTTCTGAGGACGGACGCACCGCGGGCCGGGCTCCCCCTCGGGGAGCCCGGCCCGGCGCGTTACGACGTGCGTCCGCTGCCTTACTTCTTCTTGGCAGTGGTCTTCTTGGCCGTGGTCTTGCGCGCGGTGGTGGTGGTACGGGTCGCGGCCTTCTTGGCGGGCGCGGTCTTCTTCGCGGTCGCCTTCTTGGCCGGAGCCGCCTTCTTCGCCGTGGTCGCCGCCTTCTTGGCGGGAGCCGCCTTCTTCGCGGTGGTGGCCTTGGTGGCGGTGGCCTTCTTGGCCGTCGTGGCCTTCTTGGCCGGAGCCGCCTTCTTGGCGGCCGCCGTCGTCTTCTTCGCCGGCGTGGCCTTCACGGCGGTCGTCTTCTTGGCGGTGGCCTTCTTGGCGGTCGCCTTCTTGGCGGTGGCCTTCTTCGCCGCGGCCTTGGTGGTGGCCTTGCCGGCCGTGAGGCTGCCCTTGGGCGCCTTCTTGACCGAGACCTCGCCGGCCTTCGGGAGCTTCTTCGTGCCGCTCACCAGGTCCTTGAAGCCCTGGCCCGCGCGGAAGCGCGGCACCGAGGTCTTCTTGACCCGGACGCGCTCTCCCGTCTGCGGGTTACGGGCGTAACGAGCCGGGCGGTCGACCTTCTCGAACGAACCGAAGCCGGTCACCGAGACACGGTCACCACCGACGACCGAGCGGACAATCGCGTCGAGTACCGCGTCGACGGCGTCCGCGGCCTGCTGACGGCCGCCGAGCTTGTCGGCAATCGCTTCAACGAGCTGCGCCTTGTTCACGTCTTCCCCTTCGGAGACATTGGCTGGAAAGTGCTCCAGCTTTTTCGCACGTTAGGCAGATATATACCGCAAATCAAACACGAAACGGTCTAATCACCCTTGTGCCGCAACGAACCCGACGCATCACGGAGTTCCGTGCGTGCCGGGATCTTCGGGGAAACGGCCCTCGTCGAGGTCGTTCATCAGCCGGTCCAGACGCCTTGCCGCGCCTGAGAGATCGTGCTTCGCCGAGGCCGTGATGGCCAGCAGCTGCCGGGACAGCGCCATCCTTACGCCCTCCGGGACTTGCAGTGCGCGCACCCTTGTGTGCGCTTCCTTCAGTTGGTCCGCGACGAGCCGGTAAAGCTCGAGTTGGCTGTCGCGTTCCATGCACCGATTGTGCCATCTGAGGCGAGTTGTCGCTTCACAGGGCCTCAACAAAACGATGCGCCCCCTGTCCGAAGACAGGGGGCGCATCATGCCAAACCCTGGGTGAGCAGCGGAAATCCGGGGTCCGTGAAGGCCGTCCGACACTGGGCCAAACGAGCCGGAATCGGTCTCAGATTCTTGCTGTGGAGGGCTTGAACGAGGGCCTGCGGGCCTCGAAAGCGGTGATGTCCGCCGCGTTCCGGAGGGTCAGATCGATGTCGTCCAGTCCCTCCAGGAGCCGCCACCGGGCGTTCTCGTCAAGGTCGAAACCGGCCGTCAGCCCGCCGGCCCGCACCTCGCGCGCCACCAGATCGACGGTCACCTCCACGGCGGGGTCGTTCTCGGTCAGCTCCCACAGCGCCTCCACGGTCTCCTGCGGCAGAACGACGGTGAGCAGTCCGTTCTTGAGCGAGTTGCCGCGGAAGATGTCGGCGAAGCGGGACGACACGACGGTTTTGAAACCGTAGTTCTGGAGCGCCCAGACGGCGTGTTCACGGGAGGAGCCGGTACCGAAGTCGGGACCGGCGATCAGCACGCTGGCACCCGCCCGCTCGGGGCGGTTCAGGACGAACTCCGGGTCCTTGCGCCACGCCTCGAAGAGCCCGTCCTCGAAACCGTCGCGGGTCACCTTCTTCAGCCAGTGCGCGGGGATGATCTGGTCGGTGTCGACGTTGCTCCGGCGCAGCGGGACGGCCCGGCCGGTGTGGGTGGTGAACGCTTCCATCGGTCAGACCTCCACGGGGGTGCGTACATCGGTGGCGAGGCCGGGCAGGTCGCCCGGGGCGGCGAGGTGACCCAGCACGGCGGTGGCGGCGGCCACCTGCGGCGAGACGAGGTGGGTGCGCCCGCCCTTGCCCTGCCTGCCCTCGAAGTTGCGGTTGGACGTGGACGCGGAGCGCTCGCCCGGCGCGAGTTGGTCGGGGTTCATGCCGAGGCACATGGAGCAACCCGCGTGCCGCCATTCGGCGCCGGCCGCGGTGAACACCTTGTCCAGCCCTTCCTCGACCGCCTGGAGGGCCACCCGGACGGACCCGGGGACCACCAGCATGCGCACGCCGTCGGCGACGTCCCGGCCCTCGATGACGGAGGCGGCGGCGCGCAGGTCCTCGATGCGGCCGTTGGTGCAGGAGCCCACGAAGACGGTGTCGACGCGGATGTCGCGCAGCGCCTGACCCGGCGTCAAGTCCATGTACTCCAGCGCCTTTTCGGCGGCGAGCCGCTCGGACGGGTCGGAGTACGAAGCGGGGTCGGGGACCGCCGAGGAGAGCGCCGCGCCCTGGCCCGGGTTGGTGCCCCAGGTGACGAACGGAGCGAGCTCGGCGGCGTCGACGACCACCTCGTGGTCGAAGACCGCGTCGTCGTCGGTGCGCAGGGTGCGCCAGTAGGCGACGGCCGCGTCCCAGTCCTCGCCACGCGGTGCGTGGGGGCGTCCCTTGAGGTACGCGAAGGTGGTCTCGTCCGGGGCGATCATGCCCGCCCGGGCGCCCGCCTCGATGGACATGTTGCACACGGTCATCCGGGCCTCCATCGAGAGCTTCTCGATGGCGGAACCGCGGTACTCGATGACGTAGCCCTGGCCGCCGCCCGTGCCGATCCTGGCGATGACGGCGAGGATCAGGTCCTTGGCGGTGACGCCCTCGGGCAGTTCGCCCTCGACGGTGACGGCCATCGTCTTGAACGGCGCCAGCGGCAGCGTCTGGGTGGCCAGGACGTGCTCGACCTGGCTGGTGCCGATGCCGAACGCGAGCGCGCCGAAGGCGCCGTGGGTGGAGGTGTGGCTGTCGCCGCAGACCACGGTCGTACCGGGCTGCGTCAGCCCCAGCTGCGGTCCCACCACGTGGACGACGCCCTGCTCGATGTCGCCCAGCGGATGGAGGCGCACCCCGAACTCGGCGCAGTTGCGGCGCAGGGTCTCCAGCTGGGTGCGGGAGACCGGGTCGGCGATGGGTTTGTCGATGTCGAGGGTGGGGGTGTTGTGGTCCTCGGTGGCGATGGTGAGGTCGAGCCTACGGACCGGTCGTCCCGCCTTCCGCAGGCCGTCGAAGGCCTGCGGGCTGGTCACCTCGTGGAGCAGGTGCAGATCGATGAAGAGGAGGTCGGGCTCGCCTTCGGCGCGCGTCACGACATGGTCGTCCCAGACCTTCTCCGCGAGTGTCCGTCCCATCGCTCTCTCCTGTGGGGTGGGGTGCTGTCCGTCCAGGGTGGCGCGTCCCGCGAAAATATGAACTTGCGTTTCATAGTGTGAGACGCGAGTATCGTTGCATGGACAACAGTAGTGGCGGCTCTAGCGGTGTGGGCGTTCTCGACAAGGCGGCTCTGGTTCTGAGCGCTCTGGAGTCCGGTCCGGCGACCCTCGCCGGGCTGGTCACGGCGACCGGCCTCGCGCGTCCGACGGCGCACCGGCTCGCGGTGGCTCTGGAGCACCACCGGATGGTGGCGCGCGACATGCAGGGCCGGTTCATCCTCGGCCCCCGGCTGAGCGAGCTCGCGGCCGCGGCGGGCGAGGACCGCCTGCTGGCCACGGCGGGCCCGGTCCTCACCCACCTGCGCGATGTCACGGGCGAGAGCGCGCAGCTCTACCGGCGCCAGGGCGACATGCGGATCTGCGTGGCCGCGGCGGAGAGACTGTCCGGATTGCGGGACACGGTGCCCGTGGGCTCCACGCTGCCGATGAAGGCCGGCTCGGCGGCCCAGGTCCTCATGGCCTGGGAGGAGCCTGAGCGGCTGCACCGCGGCCTCCAGGGCGCCCGCTTCACGGCGACGGCCCTCTCGGGCGTCCGGCGGCGGGGCTGGGCCCAGTCGATCGGCGAGCGCGAGCCGGGTGTGGCGTCGGTCTCGGCGCCGGTGCGGGGGCCTTCCAACCGGGTCGTCGCCGCCGTCTCGGTCTCCGGACCGATCGAGCGCCTCACCCGCCACCCGGGCCGGATGCACGCCCAGGCCGTCCTGGACGCGGCGATCCGCCTCACGGAGGCGCTGCGGCGCAACGGGTGAGCTTCCCGGGGGCTCCGCCCCCGGACCCCCGCTCCGCGCGTGAGCGCGGAGCGGGGGTGCGAGGGGGCTGCCGCCCCCTCACCAGCGCTCCGCGTCCCGGGGGCCCGCCACCCGCAGGGTGAGCCGCGCCAGCGAACCCCGCACCGCCACGTCCAGCGATTCGCTCAGCGTCCGCGCCAGCCACAGCCCGTCCTCCGAGTGCGGCTCCGGCCCCGGCGGCCGGAAGCCCGCGAAGGCGGGCAGCGGCCGCACCGGCGCGCCCAGCAGCTCGTACACGAGCACCCCCGGCTCCTCCCACGCCCGTACCGCCACCCGGGGCGCGGGCCCGGAGGCCAGCAGATGGCCCGCCGCCTCGCACACCCCCAGCACCGCCAGCCCCAGCCGCTCCCCCCGCAGCCCGCCCGCCCCGGCTCGCTCGCGCGCGAAGGAGCGGATCTCCGCGATCCGCGCCGTGGGCCCCGCCCGGGCCGCCCCCGGCGGCGCGGGAAGGCGCGGCGGCGGCACGGCCGCCGCGTACGCCGCCGGGTCCGTGAACTCGGCGCAGGGCGTCACCAGGCGCCCGTCCACCCGCGCCGGGTGGGTGGCCCGGGCCGCGTGGGCCACGTCGCCGGGCACGGTCCGGGTGTCGTAGGGGCAGATCATCCGGACGGGCAGCCCGGCCAGCAGCACGTTGAGCCCGGATTCCATCCGCTTCCACTCGGCGATCTGACGCGCGGACTTCCCGCCCCACACGGGTTCGGCCAGGATCCGCAGGCGCCGCCCGGGGCGGGAGCGGCGGTCGTGGTAGCGCAGGAACGCGGCCACCCGCTCCACGGGCCGACGCCCGAAATACGCCGTCTCGGCCGTGTCCAGCTCCCCCGCCCGCTCCCCCAATGCCTCCCGCAGCAGCTCGATGTTGGCGGGCGTCGTGGCGGCGAGGACGGGCTCCCCCGCCGCCAGCCCGTCGAGGGCGAAGGGCAGCGCCGTCGCCAGGAACTCCTCGTCCGTGCCGTACAGGCACGCCTGGTGGACGAAGCCCGGACCGGTGCCCGGACCGGTGCCCGGGTCAGTCCCGGCCATGCCCGGCCCCCAGCCGGAGGCCGGGGGTGCGGTCCCAGCCGACGAGCGTGATGACCTGCCGGAGGTGCGGCCGCAGCCCGGTGAGCTCCACGGCGCGGTGGCGGGCCGCCCGGGCGCGGGCGAAGGTCATCAGCAGCCGCAGCCCGCCCAGGTCGAGGAACTCCACCCCGGACATCTCCAGGCTGACATCGCCCCGGACCGCCGCCACGGACCGCAGGGCGTCCCGCAGACAGCGGTGGGCTCCCTCGTCGACCAGGCCCTCCAGCCGCAGCCCCTGCGGGCGGTAGGTCCGGGCGACGACCAGTTCGGGGGTGCGCACCAGCGGATCGGCCTCGACGCTCCCGGCGTGGGCGGAGGCGAGGGCGGCGAGGGCGGCGGGTTCGCAGCGGCGGATGTCGTACTGGCAGACGGCCAGGGCCTGGCCCGCGCTGAACTCCTCGGCCAGCAGCGCCTCGTACCGCAGCAGCCGGCGGACGTCCCGTTCGTCGTGGACGGCGGCGCACAGGTCCCCGGCGATCCGCAGGGCGCGATAGCCCTCCCGTCGGGAGCGCTCGGCGGCACCGCGCAGCCTCCGCAGCAGGGCGGCGGGCTCCAACCGGCCCCGGCCGGAGAGGATTTCCCCGAGCCGGACGACCTCGACCCGGCCCGCCGGCACACCGGGCATGCCCAGGGGCTCCGCTTCGGCACCACTCAGGTAGAGGATCTTGTCCTCGGCGTCCAGGGCCCCTCGGACGAAGTCCCGCAGAATGGAGGCCCGCTCCTCGTCCGATCCGAAGAGCAGACACGCGTGGTCACCGGGCCGCAGATCACCGACGTGGACCATGCGGGGATTATCCCGCCGCCCCACGAGGGGCGGAAGGACGCGCAAAAAACGCCCCCCGCCGAAGCGGAGGGCGTTTCTTGTGTTTCGCTGTACCCCCGACCGGATTCGAACCGGCGCTACCGCCTTGAGAGGGCGGCGTGCTAGGCCGCTACACAACGGGGGCTTGCTTTGTTACTGCGCTGGGGTACCAGGACTCGAACCTAGACTAAATGAACCAGAATCACTCGTGCTGCCAATTACACCATACCCCATGGTGGTTTTACC
>NZ_JBTOLC010000018.1:0-134519 GCF_054551825.1 Streptomyces sp. L500 | reverse complement strand
TGCTCAGACGTTTGCGGGCATGCGACAGCCCCCGGCGCTCCATCCCCGACCCGCGAATCTCGGTCGTCGCCTCGACTTCGCCATCGGTTCTGGGCCCCTCCGGGGGCCTAGCCAGTTGCCGAGATGGGGGTCACTCGGATCCAATGAACGTCTTCATCGGACGGTGCGGCTCTCACCGGTTGTCTGGTGTAATGGCAATTTTCCTCCCGCTATGTCCCGTGTCAAGGGTAGACCGACCGGTAACATCGGGAATGCCTGATCCGCCCGGATTCTCCGCGCCAGGGCGCGGTTCTCAGGCGCGGGCGGCGACCGTCCGGGCCATCCCCGGCAGGAAGTCCGTGAACAGCTCGTGCACCTCGTGCACCAGTGGCCGCAGCACCCGGAACCGGGCCAGCGACACGCCCCGGGCGGTCAGCCGGGCGCCCCGGACGGCCAGCCGGCGGCTGCGCTCGCCGCCGGGGGAGCGGTCGAAGACCCAGTACATGGTGAGCCCCATCTGGGCGAGCCACATCAGCTCCGGCAGCGCGTCGGCCAGCTCGGCCGGCACCTTCGCCCGGGATCCCGCCAGCACCTCGCGGTGAATGGCGATGGACGCCTCCCGGGCGTGCTCGGACTCGGAGGAGAAGGGGCTGAGGGGGCTGTCGGGATCGGCGGCGTTCTTGAAGAACTGCGCCGCGAACTCGTGGTACGGCGCGGCGACCTCCAGCCACGCCAGCAGTACTCCGGCCAGCCGCGCCTCCAGCTCGGTCTCCCGGTCCAGGACCTCGCGGACGGCGCTGCGGTGGTCGGCGCCGATCCGGTCGTAGAAGCCCTGGATCAGGTGCTCCTTGCCGGCGAAGTAGTAGTACGCGTTGCCGACGGAGACCCCGGCCTCCTTGGCGATGGCCCGCATCGTGGTCTTGTCGTAGCCGCGTTCCTGGAACAGTCTCAGGGCGGTCTCCAGGATCAGGGCGCGGGTCTGTTCGCTCTTGGGGGCTCGGGGCTCGTTCTCTGCTGGCACGGTCAGAGCCTAGTCGCGTGCCGGGAGGGGGTTCCGTCCGGCTCACTGCCCGGTCGGCGCGGCCCACGGGCCGTGCGGGACGGGGTAGCCGTGCGGGGCGACGGGCCACCCCTGCGGCGGGACCGGCGGGAGCTGCCCGCGGTCCGCCATGCCGCGGCGGCGGAACTTGTTGAGCGCGTACACATTGCCCAGGTGCATCACGCCGAGCACCAGCAGCACGACGCCGAGCTTGCGCGACAGGGTCTCGAACAGCTCCCGGGCGTTCGTGACGGCGGAGTCGTCCTGGAGGTAGAGCGCCACGAATCCCAGGTTGACGAGGTAGAAGCCCACCACCAGCAGATGGTTGACGGCTCCGGCGAGCTTCTCGTCCCCGTGGAGGACGTCGGCCAGGAAGGCCCGGCCGTTGCGGCTCAGCGTATGGGCGACCCAGATCGTGAGTCCCAGGCCGACCAGCAGGTAGATGGCGTACGCGACGACGGTGAGGTCCACGTCCCATGCCTTTCTTGAACGTGTTCAAAACTTTCTTGATCAGGACTGTAGACCTGTTTTTGAACGCGTTCAAGCCGGTGCTTCCGGCGGGTTCCGGCGCAGCCGCGCGGCGAGCAGGGCGATGTCGTCCTCGGCCGGGTCCTCGGCGAGACGGGACAGGAGCGTGTCGAGGACACCGTCCAGGGAGCCGGTCAGCGGCAGCCGGAGTCGCGTCAACGCGCGCAGCGACACGTCGATGTCCACCCCCCGCCGCTCCACCAGCCCGTCCGTGTACAGCAACAGGACGCTCCCGGGCGGCATGCGCACCGTGAGCGCCTCGTAGCCGCACAGCGCGGTGCCCAGCGGGGGACCGGCCGGTACGTCCAGCAACTCGCCCTCGCGGTCCGGACGCAGCAGCACGGGCGGCAGGTGCCCGGCGCGGGCGGCCGTGATCGTGCCCGCGCCGGGATCGATCAGCGCCAGCAGGCACGTGGCGACACGGTCGAGACCGATCCGGGCGGCGTCCCGGTCGGCCCGCTCCAGGATCGCGCCGGGCGACGCGCCGGACGTGCCGACGGTCCGCAGCAGCGAGCGGTACTGGCTCATGGCGACGGCCGCCGCGAAACCGTGGCCCATCACATCGCCCATCACCTGGAGGGTCCGCCCGTCGGGCAGCGCCAGCGAGTCGTACCAGTCGCCGCCGACGAGGGCGCTGCGGCCCGCCGGCAGATAGCGCGAGGCCGTCTCGACGTCCGGGTGCGGACTGCCGGGCTCGGAGAGCAGCGCGCGCTGCAACTCCAGGGCCATGGCGTGCTCGTGGGTGTAGCGACGGGCGTTGCTCACCGTCACCGCGGCCCGCGCGGCCAGCTCCCGCACCACCACGACGTCGTCCTCGGCGAACGGCGGCGATTCGCCCGCCCGCGACAGGATGAGCGTCCCCACCGGGTGCTGCGGCGCAGGCAGGGGCACCACCAGCAGGGAGTGGATCCCGGCCGCGCGGTAGGCCGTGACGCGGCCGGGGTCCGGGGCCATCCGCCGGAGCAGGTCGTCCGAGGCGAGGTTGCCCACCCACGGCTCGCCGGTGTCGAGGCACCGGCGGATCGCCGAGCCCCGCTGGACGTCCACGTGGTCGCCCGGCTCGCCGAACCGGGCCAGGTGCCGCATCAGTGGCGGCACCGCCGACAGGGCCATGCGGCGCAGCCGCAGCATGCCGGGCGCCGGGGGAGGCGTGCCGCCGGTCTCCTCCTCGGTGATCTCGACGCTCGCCGCGTCGGCCAGCGCCGGCACCAGGAAGTCGGCCAGCTCCCTGCACGTGGTCTCCACGTCGAGGGTGCTGCCGACGCGCGTGGCGGCCGTGTCGAGCAGCGCGAGCCGCTCATGGGCGGCCTCCAGCTCCGCCACGTACTGCCGCAGGCCGCTCACCTCCACGCCGATGCCGCACAGGCCCACGATCCGGCCCTCGTCCTCCAGCCGGTGGTAGACGGTCCGCCACTGCCGCTGCGCGTAGGAGGAGCGGGCGCGGGTGCGTCCCGTGACGGCGACCTCCCGGGGCACGCCGTCCGCGAGCACCTGCCGCAGGACGTCGTCGGGCCGCCGGAGTTCGGGCAGGACGTCGCCTACGGTACGGCCCAGGAACGCGGCCGCGGGTATGCCGGACATCCGCGCCATCGCCGGGTTGACGTAGAGGTAGCGCAGCCGGGTGTCGAGCACGAGGACGGAGGCCGCGGTGCCCTCCAGCACCTTCCGCAGCAGCCGGTGCTCGCGCGCCCGCGCCGCTTCCTCGTCCGCCCCGTGCGTCGGCCCCGCCTCGGCTGGGAAGAGCCACCGAGGAGGCGGCGTGTCAGCGGCCACCGTCTCCTCCTCGTCTCACCGGCCCGAGGCGGCCACCGTCCATGCTGGCCGCCGGGCCCGTGAGCCGCACGCGCGCCGGCCCGCCATCGGCCCCCGGCCGGCCGGCGCACCGGCGGCTGAGCCGCTTCGGGCCACGCCGGCCGGCCGCCGCCCGCACGCGGGCCGGGCGTTCCGGCGAACGGGTGAGAGGCGGTCTGGCACCCCGGGGCCCGTGGTCTCGGAGACATGGGCCGGCACCCGGGGCCGCCGGCCCCGAAGTACCGGCTGTCGCACGGGCCCCCATCCCGAAGGCGCGGACCCGACTGGGGGCGACGGCACGCCGACACGGCGGGCACGCACGTCACCCGGACGGCCGTATTCGGCGCCATTCGGCGCCCTCCCGCGCTTCGGGCGCCGTGACGCGGGCACCCGGGCGGCATGTCACGTCTTCCCGGCCCCGGCCCCCTTCCCCCCGGTGTCGCCGAGCCGTACTGGACGGCCACCACCGCCCCCAGCGTGCCCGGCGCCGGCGCCCTGGCGGCCGACCTCACCGTGGACGTCGCCGTCGTCGGCGGCGGCGCCACGGGGCTGAGCACCGCGTGGGAGCTGATCGAGGCCGGGCGCTCGGTCGTCGTGCTGGAGGCCGGGCGCCTCGCCGCCGGGAGCGCCGGCCGCGCCACCGCCCAGGTGACCGCGCTCCATCCCCTCGGCTACGCCGGGCTGGCCCGGACACGGGGCGAGGAGGCCGCGCGGCTGTGCGCCCGCTCCATGGCCGAGGCGGTCGACCGGGTCGGCGGGATCGCGGCGGCGCTGCGCGCCGACTGCGACCTGGAGCGGCTGCCCGCCCACGCCTACGCCACCGGCACGACCCGCCACGAGAACCTGCGGGCCGAGGCCGAGGCGGCCCGCGCCGCCGGGCTCGCCGCCTCGTACACCACGGACACCGGACTGCCCTTCACCGTCACCGGCGCCGTACGCGTCGAGGACCAGGCCCAGCTCCACCCGCGCCGCTACCTGCTCGCCCTCGCCCACGACATCCTGGCGCGCGGCGGCCGCGTCCACGAGAACACCCGGGTGACCGGACTCAAGGAGGGCACGCCCTGCCGGGTGACGACCGAGCACGGCCCCGTCGTCACCGCGGCGGACGTCGTCCTCGCCACCCACCACCCCGTCCTCGACCGCGGCCTGCTCCACACCCGCCTCTCGACGCGCCGCGAGCTCGCGGTGGCCGCCACACTGCCCGCCGGGGACGACCCCGGCGGCATGTACGTCACCCGGGAGGACGGCGGCCGGTCGGTGCGCACCGCCCCCTACGACGAGGAGCGCCGCCTGCTGATCGTCACGGGCGAGTGCTCGGCCCCCGGGGAGCCCGACGTGGCCCGCCGGTTCGACAGGCTCGTCCACTGGACCACCGAGCGCTTCCCGCGCGCCCGGATCCTCCACCACTGGACGGCCCAGGACCACGAATCCGCCGACGCCGTGCCGTTCGTCGGCCTCCGCCGCCCCGGCTCCGCGCACGCCTACGTCGCCACGGGGTTCGGCGGCTGGGGCCTGAGCGGCGCCGTCATGGCCGGCCGGCTCCTGACGGAGCTCGTCGTCGGACGGACGATCCCCTCGTGGGCCGGCCTGTACGACCCGTGGCGACCCGGCCGCGCGGTGCGCGGAGCACCCGCCGCGCTCCGGAACCAGGTGGCCTTCGGGCGCCGCTTCCTGACGGACCGCCTGCGCGCCGGCCGGGCGACCTCGGAGACGGACGTACCGCCCGGCGGCGGAGCCGTCGTCCGTGTCGGCGGCCACCGGTGCGCGGTCCACCGGCAGGAGGACGGCACCGTGCGCGCCGTCTCCGCGCGCTGTACCCACCGGGGCTGCCTGGTGGCGTTCAACGCCGTCGAACGGACCTGGGAATGCCCGTGCCACGGCTCCCGCTTCGCCCCCGACGGGGCCGTGCTCGACGGCCCCGCGATCCGGCCCCTGGAGATACGGGAGATCCCCGACGCCGACGACCGGTGACCCGACGGCGCGCCGGGCGGGACGCCGCCCGGCTCACAGCGCCGCGAGCTCGTGCTCCAGGTCGTCCAACCCCAGGGAACCCAGCGCGAGCGCCTTCATGTGCCACTCCTTCAGGGAGAACGCGGCACCCCGGCGGGCGCGGGCGGCCGCCCGGCCCCGCAGCCAGGCGCGCTCGCCCAGCTTGTAGCCGATGGCCTGGCCCGGCCTGCCCAGATAACGGGTGATCTCGCTCTCCACGTAGTCGGCGGAGTGGCCCGAGTGACGGCCGAGGAACTCCCGCCCCAGGCCCGGCGTCCAGCGCTCCCCGGGGTGGAACGGCGAGTGACGGGGGATCTCCAGCTCCAGGTGCATGCCGATGTCGATGACGACACGCACGGCACGCATCATCTGGGCGTCGAGATGGCCGAGCCGGTACGCCGGGTCCGTGAGGAACCCCAGCTCGTCCATGAGCCGTTCCGCGTACAGCGCCCAGCCCTCGGTGGTGGCACCGACCTTGCCCACCTTCGTCTGGTACCGGGACAGGCTCCCGGCGGCCAGCGTCCACTGGGCCAGCTGGAGGTGATGCCCCGGCACCCCTTCGTGGTACCACGTCGACACCAGGCCGTGGACGGGGAACCGGGTCCGGCCCAGCGTCGGGAGCCAGGTGCGTCCCGGGCGGGAGAAGTCCAGCGCGGGCTGGGTGTAGTACGGCGCGGCGGCACCGCCCGGGGGAGCGATGCGCGCCTCCACGCGCTTGACCTGCTCGGCCAGTTCGAAGTGCGTACCGTCCAGCGCCTCGATCGCCTCGGCCATCAGCTCCTGGAGCCACCGCCGGACCTCCTCGACGCCCTCGACGGCCCGTCCGTGCCGGTCCAGCCAGGACAGCGCCTCCCACGGCGACCCGGCGCCGGGCAGCACCTTCTCCGCCTCGGCGCGCATCTCCTCCCGCAGCCGGTGGAATTCGGCCCAGCCGTACGCGTACGCCTCGTCCAGGTCGAGGGCGGTCCCGCTCCAGAAGCGGGCGGCGCGTATGTACCGCTCGCGGCCCACCACGTCCGGGGCGCCCTCGACCGCGGCGGCGTATACGTCCCGGAACCAGTCCCGCGTCTCCGCCACGGCCGCCGTCGCCACCTCCGCGGCCGCCGCCAGCTCACCCCGCAGGGTCTCGGGGCCGTCGGCGGTGAACACGGCGAACCCCCCGGTGGCCAGCCACTCCGTCAGCTGGACGACGGTGGTGGCCACTTGCCGGGGAGCGGCGGGCAGCCCCCGCCCCACGCCCTCGGCGAGCGAGGCGCGGTAGCCCTCCAGCGTGCCGGGCACCGCCCGCAGCCGTTGGGCCAGCGCGGCCCAGTCGTCCTCGGTGCCGGTGGGCATGAGCGCGAAGACCTTGCGGACGCGGTGCAGCGGCGAGGAGATGTTGTCGACCCGGCGCAGCTCCTCGCCCGCCTCGTACTCGTCGAGCCCGGCGGTCAGCCGCTCGCGCAGCAGCCTCGCGCAGAGCCGCTCCACCCCCCGGTCCGCGCCCGGGAGGGCCTCGGCCGCGGTCAGCCGCGCCAGGGTGGCGCGGGCGAGGGCGGCCATCGTGTCGTGCCCGTCGGGGGAGAGGTCCGGGAGCCGTCCCGAGCTCAGCGGGTCGCCCATGAACGTACCGACGATCGGGTCGAGCCGGACGAGGGCGTCCACGTATCCGTCGGCGACCTGCCGGGGAAGCGACGCGTCCATGGTTGCATCGGTCATACCGGCTCCCGGAGTCACCCGGCGGCGCGCCTCGCCGCTCGACTACTCACCCTGCCCAGTCGTCAGGGCGGTGACGCGCGGCCACCGGAGCACCGCGTGGTTTCCCGCCAGTCGCTCCCGCGTGCCCGGACGCGCGCGGGACGGCGCCGGAGCCCTCGGGCTCCGGCGCCGGCGGCCGGGGCGGCTAGACCCCCGCCGTGACGCCCTCACCGGTCGCTGCGGAGACGGCTTCCGGAGCGACGGCGGCGGCGGTGCCGGGTGCCGTGTAGAACACCGACTTCTGCTGCCGTTCGCGCTCGACGTCCCCCGTCGAGACGAGGGACTCCAGCGCGTTGCGCACCACCTGGGTGCTGGCGGCGCGCTCGGGGTGCGCCTCCTCCAGCTCCTTGGTGACCTCGCCGGCCGTGCGCGGCTCGTGGTGCCGGGCCAGGAGCCCCAGGACGAGGTCCCGGCGCGTGGGCCCGGTCCTCCGGCCGTTCGCCGCCGACTTCTCGGCGGCCTTCGCCTCCGGCTCGGGGGCGGACTTGGCGCGCGCCGCCTTCGCCTTGCGGGCGCGCTGACCGGCGGCGGCCTTCTTCGCCCGGCGCGGCCGGGGCACGGCCTGCGGGGCGGCTTCGGGCGCCGGGGCGTTGCCCTCGGCACCCTCGGCCGGCGATTCGGCCTGGGCGCCGTCGGCGGGGACGTCGGCCTGAGTGCCGGCCTCGGCGTCGGCCTGAAGGGTGGCCGGGGTGCCGGCCGTCGGCCCGGCCTCGGCGGGCCGCTCGTCCCGCCCCGTGCCCGGGGCCGAGGTGACCGCGCCCCGCATCGTGGACAGCCACGCGGCCTCGGTCTCCAACCGCTCCAGGCGTGCCCGCAGTTCCGCGATGCTCGAGCGGATCGCCTCCCGCTCCTTGGTGTTGTTCTCCAGGTCGGCGGCGAACCGCGCCGCGTACCGCTCCTGGATGTTGGTGTCGCCGGATTCGTCGGTCACTGCAGCTCGCTCTCCTCGTAGCCGGTGTTGCTGCGGGATGTTACTCAGCCCGACCAGCCCGCGAGCGGGGTTGACCGAGGTACACCCCCTTTTTCCGGCACGATGGTGTCACCCTTGACGGTTCTTCACCATGGCGCGGCCGGTATCAGGCCCGGTGGGCGTCGGAGCGCGACCGTTCCAGGGTGAAGGTGTCGACCGGGGTGAGGTCGCCGTGGGGCCCGCCGAAGGTGTAGTACGTGACCCGGATGCGGGTCCGGCCCTCGTGGCGGTCGCCCGGGTCGACGTCGAAGGCCGCGAACCCGTGGGTGTACTTGTGGTCCCGCACGGCGGACCAGGGAGCGTCCTCGGTGATGTACACCGGCTCCTTGTGACCGGAGGACGTCACCTTGTCGCTCAGGCCCATGATGACCCGGGCCTGCGGGGTGTCGAACATGTCGTCCTGCGTGGTGGCGATGTTCCCGCCCGCGCCGATGACCATGTGGACGGTCCCCTTGCCGGTGTCGATCACGTCGGTCCGGGTCGACACGGGGATGGGGGTGCGCGCGTCGTTCGGGAGCGTGCCGCGCAGGGGGTGCGAGCGCTCGTAGTGGTGCTCGTGACCGCAGACGACCAGGTCGACGCCGTACTGGTCGAACAGCGGGCCCCACGCCTCGCGGATCCCCAGGTCGCTGCCCGCCGACCGGGTGCTGGAGATCATCGGCTGGTGCATGCACACCACGATCCAGTCGACGCCGCGGTCGGCGCGCGCCGCCTTCAACTCGCGCTCCAGCCAGCGGCGCTGGGCGCCCCCGGAGTAGCCGTGGATGTAGGTGTCGCCGCCGTCCTGGAGCGCCACCTCGTCGTTGGCGAGGCTGATGAAGCGCACCGCGCCGACGGTGAACGCGTACCACATGCCCCGGGTCTCCTCGTCCGAGGCGGCGGACGAGCCCGGCAGCGAGAAGTACGTCTGGTAGCCGGCGGCGCCGATGGGCCCGTTGCCCTTCTCGTTCTCGTGGTTGCCCGCGCACGGCATCCAGGGGCGCAGCCGGGTGGAGCGGCTGTTGTTGATGAACCAGTCCGCCCACGTCGCCGGCCGGCTCGTGCCCCACGCGCCGGCGACGGACGCGTAACAGAGGTCGCCGTTGATCAGGTTGAACAGCGGGGCGACCCGCTCCACGGCGGAGACGATGTCCGCGGACGCCGGCGAGCCGACCTGGCTGCTGGAGTACAGCGGGAAGCGGTTGACGGGCGAGGGGACGCCGTCGGGGAGGTGGATGACCCGGCGGAGGTTGGGGGTCGCCTGGTCACCGAAACTGGTGAAGGTGAAGGCGCTGCGGCCGCGCGGCGCGGTGGTGAAGGACCCGGTCTCCGGGGTCGCGCCGTCGTGGCCGGCCGTGTACAGGTAGGTGGTCGCCGGGCGGAGGCCGGTGATCCGAGCGTGGTGGACGTACACCTCCTCCTTCGACAGGCCGTCCCGGTACGTCCTCGTCTCGGCCTCGGCCACCCGCCCGTGCCCGCCGTCGGGCGAACCGAGCCGCACCTGCGGCCGGCGCACGGACTGCGGAGTGATCCAGGAGACGGTCATCTCGGTGGCGGGATCGGTGCCGAACTGGAGATGCACCCCCAGCACGCCGGGTGCCCCCAGCCGGTGCGGCCTGGACTGCAACAGCGGGCCGCTGGAGGGCTGTCCGGCGGGAGCCGCCGCCGGGGCCTGCGCGGCGGCGGCCTCCCCGGCGGCACCGACGACCGAGGCCGCCGCCGCGGCGGAGGAACCCTTGAGCACGGATCTGCGACTGACCGCCATGGAACGCCCTTTTCCGGTGGGGAGGTTGTGGGAGAAGGGCACTGTAGGCGATCGGCACCGGACCAAACCGTGATCGTGATCACGACAAAACGGGGAATGTACCCGTCCGTTGTCAGGACTTGACGGGAGCCTGCGCGCGCAGCAGCTCGACGAAGGCGCGCATCCACGCCGGGTGATCGGGCCACGCCCGGGCGGAGACGAGGTTGCCGTCCACCACGGCCTCCGCGTCCACGAACGTGCCGCCCGCCAGCCGCACCTCGGGCGCGCAGGCCGGATACGCGGCCGTACGACGCCCGTCGAGCACCCCGGCCGCCGCCAGGGCCAGCGCGCCGTGGCAGATCTGCGCGACGGGCTTGGCGGCGGTGAAGAAGTGCCGCACGATCCGCAGGAAGTCCTCGTCCAGCCGCAGATACTCGGGCGCCCGGCCACCGGGGATCACCAGGGCCGCGTACCCGTCCGCGTCCACGTCCGCGAACGCGACGTCGGCGTTCCAGGTATGCCCGGGCTTCTCGGTGTACGTGTCGAAGCCGTCCGCGAAGTCGTGCACCACGAACTGGAGCTTCTTCACGGACGGCGCGGCGATGTCCACCTCGTACCCCTCCTCCAGCAGCCGCTGGTAGGGGTAGAGGACCTCCAGGTCCTCGGCGGCGTCGCCGGTGACGATCAGGACCTTGGGCATGAGGTGCTCCTTCGGCTCGCGGTTCGCGTGGGACGGCCGGGTATGCCTACCCGGCCGCGCCGACGGGGACGCCTGGGGGAGGGGACCCGAACCCGCTTAGCACGCAGTGCCAAAGGTGGCTCATATTTCCGTAGGCGGGGATGTGTGCGGCATATGCGGCGCATAGCGTCGGTGACTCCGGACCCGTCGAGGGACGGGCCCGCTACCCCAGGGGGTGGGGATCGTGTCACCGCGTCATGCCGGCTCCGGCAGGAATCCGTTCCGTATATCCGCTCGTAAATCCGCGACCGCGGGGATGGTCCCCGCGCTCGTCCTGGTGTGCGCCGCGACGGCGACGGCCGACGACGGCTCCGCCCTGTGGGGCGCCCACTACCAGGGCACCGCCAAGGTGGCCCTGAACGTCTACGACTACTGCGGCTCGGGCAACTCCCGCAGGCTCGCCGGGTCCCGGACGTACGCCATGCCCGCCACGCTCGACTTCGGCAAGCCGGTGCAGGGCGGCGGGCCGACGGAGGGGAATCCGTTCTCGCTCGCGCTCTCCGTCGGGGACCCCTCACAGCAAGGGGCGATGACCTTCAAGTCCGCTCAGGCGTACAACGTCTCCTCTGGGCAGGCCCTGCTGACCTACTGGAAGCTGCAATGGGACGGCAGCAAGATCGAGGGCAGTCTGACCGACGACCACACACGTGAGGCCGCCGCCCTCAACCTCGTCAACTGGCCCACACCACTGGTGCCCTGCCGCCCCGAACTGGGCCCCCTGCCCAATGGCTATCCCCACCCGATGAGCACCGGAACCGCCATCGCCGGCCAGATCACCAAGAGCGGCGCGGCCCTGGCCGCCAAGGGGTCCACCGGCGACCTGGACTTCGAGCTCCAGTTCAACGGCAACGCCTGACCGCGCCGACCGGGCCGGGCCGGCCAACCGGCCCGGCCCGGTCCGCTCAGCGGAACGACGGTCGCCGGCCGTCGCCCCCGCCGCTACGTTCGATCCCGTCCACACCCACACGCCCCCATGGGACGGGAGTGCCCGGTGAAGGAAAACAGCGGCGGCGGCCCCACGGACATCATCTGGGAGATCACCTACGCATGCCCCCTGCGGTGCACGCACTGCTACTCGGAGTCCGGCAGACGGCCGTCCCGGCACCTCAAGGGCGAGCGGCTCCTGGAGCTGACCGACGCCCTGATCGCCCTGCGCCCCCGGAACGTCGTCCTGGCGGGCGGCGAACCCCTCGTGGTGAACGGCGTCCTCGACGTCGCCCGGCGCTTCACGGACGCCGGTGTGCGGGCCGCCCTCTACACCAGCGGCTGGAACGTCGACCGGGCGAAGGCCGAAGCGATCCTGACGACCTTTCAGCGCGTCGCCGTGAGCCTCGACGGCACCACGCCCGAGGTCCACAACCGCGTCCGCGGCCGCGACCGCTCCTTCGACCGGGCCATGAACGCCCTGCGCTTCCTGGACGAGGCATCCCGCGAGCTCACCGCCCGAGGCGTCGCCCACGGCACGTTCGGCGTCGACTGTTCCGTGATGCGGAGCAACCTCGACCAGCTCGACGAGTTCTGCACCCGGATCGCCCCGCTCTTCCCCGCGATGCGCACCCTCGTCTTCGGCCTGACCGTACCCGGAGGGCTCGCCAGTCGCGAGGAGTTCGCCGAGCACGAACTCCTCGACGACGAGCAGGTCGCCCGGCTGACCAGCCGGGAGCGCACCCGGCACCTCCGCTCCCTCGCCCCCGCCGGGCTGAGCGTCATGGTCGACGACAACATGCGGCTGCTCATGCGCCCCGACGACATCGCCGCCAACGGCGTCCCGCCCGTCCTCCAGGTGGAACCGGACGGGGACGTCCGCGCCATGTCGTCCTACCTGGGCACCGTCGCCAACGTGTTGCGCGACGCCCCGGAGACCATCTGGGAGCGCGTGGCGGCGCGGTGCGCCGACCCCTTCGTCGTCGAGGCGCTCGGCGGCGTCCGCACCATGCGGGACTGGGCGGCGGCCGCCCGCAGCCTGGACCTGCGCTTCGGCACACCGGCCGACCGGGCCAGGATCGCCGCCCGGACCGCGACCGACCTGCCGGCCCGCCTCCAGGCCCGGTCCTGAGCCCCGGCGCCGGCGGAGGAACCCGACGATGGCGCACACGACGACGGCGCACACGACGACGGGAACGGGCGAACGCGCGGACACCACGCTCCAGGACCGCGTCCGGACCGTCCTCGCCGCCCACCGGCTCGACGACTGGCACCTGAGACCCGGCGCCTTCTGGTGCTCCGTCACACCACCCGACGCGGCCACCCGCGTCCAGGGCTGGAAACTCCACCTATCCGCCACCCCGCTGTCCGCCGGGGCGGTGCTGACACGGGCGGCCGACGTACTGGCACGCCACCGGTGCGCGTACAAGTTCGCCGCCACACCCGCCCGGGTGGCGGAACTGTGTTCGCGCGCCGCCGACCGCGCGGGCGGCGGCAAGTTCCTCACCGTCTACCCCGAGGACGACGGCCCCCGCCTGCGCGCCCTGGCCGCCGAACTGCACGACGCCACTCGGGGGCTGGCCGGGCCCGGCATCCTCTCCGACCGCCCCTACCGCCCCGGCAGCCTCGTGCACTACCGCTACGGCGCCCACCGAGGGGTGACCGTCCTCGCCGACGACGCCACCCGCACGGCCATGCTCAGGGCCCCCGACGGCTCGCTGCGCCGCGACCGCCGCACCGCGTGGTTCGCCCCGCCCGACTGGGCACCCCCCGACCCCTTCACCGAGCCCACCGAACCCACCGGTCCCGGTGGGGGCGCCGCGCCCGGGCCCGTCCTCCTCGGCGGCCGCTACGTCGTCGAGGACGTGATCCGGCACGCCTTCACCGGCGGGGTCTACCGGGCCACCGACCGGCACACCGGCGCGTCCGTCGTCGTCAAACAGGCCCGCCCCCACACGGACGCCACCCTCGCCGGCCGCGACATCCGCGACACGCGGCGCCACGAGGCGGCCATGCTGGAGGAGTTCGCCGCAAGCGGCCTCACACCCCGCCCCGTCGCCCTCTTCGAACAGCAGGGGGACCTCTTCCTCGTCCTGGAGGACCTCCCCGGCGTCACCCTCCGCCTCTGGGTCGCGGACCGGCTGACCACCGGCGACGCCGACCGGGGCCTGCCCCACGACCTCGTCGTGCGCCTGGCCCTCCGCCTGGTGGACCTCGTCGCGTACGCGCACGGCAAGGGCTACGTACTCCGCGACCTCAACCCCGGCAACCTCCTGGTCACCGAGGACGACGAACTCCGCCTCATCGACCTGGAACTCCTCGTCCGCCACCGCGAACCCATCACGCGGGCCCACACCCCGGGCTACGCCGCCCCCGAGCAGCGCGCCGCCCCGCCCGGCGCCACCAGCTCCTTCGCCTCCGACCTCTACAGCCTCGGCGCCACCCTCTTCCACCTCGTCACCGGCGCGGACCCGCTCCTGGCCCCCGACGAACCGCCCCTGCGCACGGACCGGCAGCGGCTGGGGGAGTGGCTCGGCCACCTGCGCCGGGACGACCCCACGGCGCGCCGCCTCACCCCGCTCGTCCTCGCCCTGCTGCGCACCGACCCCGCCCGGCGCCCCGCCCTCGAGGACGTCCGCCGCGCCCTCACCGGACGGGCGACCCGACCGACGGCCCCGGCGCCGCGACCGGACCTGGCCCCGCTCACCGACGGCTGTCTGGAGCACCTCCTCGCGACCATGGACCCGGGCGACACGGAGCGGCTCTGGCCGCCGTCGCCCTACGGCGCGACGAGCGACGCCTTCAACGTCCAGCACGGCGCCGCCGGAGTCCTCGGCGTCCTGGCACGCGCCTGCCGCGCCGGCTCCGGCCCGGCCCGTGAGGCCACCGCCACGGCCGCCGCGTGGATCACCCGCTACGTCGGGCGCGAGCCGCGCGTCCTGCCCGGCCTGTACTTCGGCCGTTCCGGCACCGCGTGGGCCCTCCTCGACGCCGCCGAGGCCCTGGACGACCGGGCCCTGGCCGATACCGCGGCGGCGCTCGCCCGCCGCGTGCCCCTCGCGTGGCCCAACCCCGACGTCTGCCACGGCACCGCCGGCGCGGCCCTGACCCAGCTCCGCTTCTGGGAGGCCACCGGAGCCGGCGACTTCCTCGACCGGGCCCGCGCGGCCGCCGCCGCGCTGGCCGCGGCGGCCACCCGCCGCGCCGGGCGTCTGCTCTGGCCCGTACCGCCCGGCTGCCTGTCGGACCCCGCCGAGGTCGTCCACTACGGCTTCGCCCACGGCGCCGCCGGCGTCGGCGCGTGCCTGCTCGCCGTGGGCCTGGCCACCGGGGACGGCGACCACCTCGCGCACGCCGACGCCGCCGCCCGCACCCTCCTCGCCGCCGCCGACGTGACCGACGGCGCCGCGTACTGGCCCACCGGGCCCTCCGGCGGGCCCCGCCGGACCACCTGGTGCGGCGGATCGTCCGGCATCGGCACGTTCCTGCTGCGCATGTGGAGCGCGAGCGGCGACACCGCGTACCTCGACGCGGCCGTGCGGGCGGCGCTCGCGGTCCACCGCTCGCGTCGGCAGGCGGGCACCGCCCAGTGCCACGGCCTCGCGGGCGACGGGGAGTTCCTCCTCGACCTCGCCGAGGCGTGCGGCGAACAGCGCTACCGCGACTGGGCCGAGGACCTCGCCGGGTGTCTCCACGCCCGGCACACCCTGCGGGCCGGGCGCGTCCTCGCCCCCGACGAGACCGGCACGTCGGTCCACGCCGACTACGGCACCGGGCTCGCCGGCGTGCTCGCCTTCCTGCTGCGGCTACGGGACGGGGGTCCCCGCCTGTGGCTGCCCCGAACGCTCACCGGCGCGGGCACGACGGCCGGGCGAGCACCTATCGCTTCGCGCGGAAGGAGGTGACAAGAGATGACGCATGATGTGACCGCCCTCCAGATGCTGGAGGCCGAGCCGACCGAGGCCGCCTTCTGGCCGTGCACGGACACCGTCGTGACCGAGGAGGAGTGAGCAGCCGGGCGCCCCGGCAGCGCCATTGACCAACCCCCCGGGGCGCCCTACGTTCGGCATGAGTGCCCGGTCGTCGAGGACCGGGCCCGTCGCGCTTCCAGGGGGACAAAGTGCACTGGTACGTGGACGTGCTCAAGCGATACGCGACGTTCAGCGGGCGGGCGCGCCGCCCGGAGTTCTGGATGTTCACCCTGATCAACTTCATCATCGGCATCCTGCTGTCCATCGTCGACTCCGCGCTCGGCACGAGCCCCGTCCTCGGGCTCCTCTACAGCCTCGCCGTGCTCCTGCCCGGCCTCGCCGTCGCCGCCCGCCGGCTGCACGACACCGACCGCTCCGCCTGGTGGCTGCTGCTCAGCTTGATCCCCTTCGTCGGAACCATCGTCCTGCTGGTCTTCCTGGCCAGTGACAGCAAGCCGCACGACAACGCCTACGGGCCGTACGTCCCCGCCACCGCCTGACCCCCACCGGGCCCGGCCCGGCCGGACGAGTGCGGGGCCACGCCCCGCACTCGCGGACAATGTCGTCCATGAACGACACCGCCACGGCCACCGCCCTCGAACGCGTCGCCGGACACCGGCACCGGTTCAACGCCCGTTTCGAGACGTACTTCGACTCCCTGGCGGCCGACCTCGGCACCCCCGCGCGGAGCCGCTTCACCCCCCGCTGCCTGGAACTCCTGCGCGACCTCTCCCTGCGCGGCGGCAAACGCCTGCGCGTCGCCCTCCTCCACGAGGCCGCCCGGCTGGTCACCACCGACGACGTGCCCGGCCTGGACGAGGCCGCCCTCAGCATCGAGCTGCTCCAGATCCACGGGCTGATCCACGACGACATCATCGACGACGCCCCCGTCCGCCGCGGCGGCCCCTCGACGTACTACGCCTACCGCGAGGAGTTCCCCCGGCACGAACAGACCGCCCTGGGCCTTGCCGTCCTGGCCGGCGACCTCGCCGCCTTCCTGTCCCTGCGCGTCCTCCTCGACGCCGACGTCCCCGCCGAGCTGCGCCAGGCCATGCTGCGGGTGCAGACGGACGCGGCGGCGGACACGGTCACCGGCCAGATCCTCGACCTGGAACGGGACTTCGTGCCGCTCCCCGACGAGGAGCTCCTGCACACCGTCACCGACTACAAGACCACCCGCTACTCCATCCTCGCGCCCCTGAGGCTGGGCCTCCTGGCCGCGGGCGAGGACCCCGCCCGCCACGACGGGCGGCTGCGCCGCTACGCGACGCTGGTCGGCATCTACGAACAGATGCGCGACGACTACCTGGACCTGTTCGGCGACGAGAGCGTCGTCGGCAAGCCTTCGGGCTCCGACCTCCGCGCCGGCCGCCGCAGCTACGCCCTCAGCGCCGTCCTGGCCGCCGCCACCGACGACGAACGGACCGTCGTCGAATCCGCGCTGGGCGACCCCCACGGCACGGCCGCGACCATCGACCGCGTCCGCGAGATCGCCCGGCACCGGGGCGTCGAGGACAGGCTCCGTTCGGACATGCGCCGCTACGCCGAGGAAGCCTCCGCCGAGGCCGCCTCATGGCACCACTGGCGGGAGGAGGCCGTGACCTTCTTCGCCCGTCTGCCGCTGTGGAGCGTGGAACGCGTGCTCTGACGCTACCGGCTCTCCGCCTCGCTCTCCTGCCGCGCCGCCGTCCGGCGGGACCGGTACAGCTCGGCCGCGACCGGCACGAGCGACACGCCGACGATCACGGCGACGGCGGGGAGGAGGTAGTGGTCGACGTTCGGGATGGACGAACCGAGGGCGTAGCCGCCCAGGATCAGCCCCGCCGTCCACAGCAGGCCGCCCGTCACCTGCCACACGGTGAAGGTGCGCGCGGGCACCCGCAGGGCGCCCGCCATGGGGTTGAGCACCGTGCGCACCACGGGCACGAAACGGGCCAGCACGATGGCCTTCGCGTACCCGTAGCGCTGGAGGAGGGCCTCCGCCCGCTCCGCCCCCTCGCGCAGGCGCGCCGAGCGGCCGCGCGCGAGCAGGGCACCGCCCGCCTTCCGCCCCAGCAGATAGCCGCACTGCGACCCGGCGAGCGCGCCCACGGCGGCCGAGATCAGCAGGGGCACGAGCGCCAGCCGCACGCCCGTGCCCGAGGCCCCCGTGCACAGCAGGCCCGCCGTGAACAGCAGCGAGTCGCCGGGCAGGAAGAACCCGATCAGCAGCCCCGTCTCGGCGAAGAGCACGATGCCGACCCCGAGCACTCCGAAGGCGGTGAGGAGCGACTGGGCGTCGAGGACGTTGACGGCCAGCGGCGAGGCCGTCACGAGTGAGAAGGGGGACAACGTCACGGGCCCTTTCCAGAGGACGAGCGGGCACGGCGGACCACTGCGCCCCGGCAGATCAAGCATGCTGACAAACGCGGTGACTGTCTACCGCGGTGTAGACGTTTCCGTCCTCCAGGCGGTCGCCCGGGTCGTGTCAGACCGGCGTGGCCTCGATGAGCCGGTACCTGATCGGGTGGGGGAGCGGGGTGATGGCGCGGAGGGCGAAACCGGCCGCGTCGCACAGCGCGGAGAAGTCGTCCGCGGTCCGCTCGCGTCCGCCGACGTTCACCATCATGTTGAGGTCGGTGAGGTAAGGAAAGACGGAGCCGTCGTCGGGCACGGTGGCCGGCAGGACCGGCTCGACCAGCAGCAGGGCGCCGTCGTCGGGGACGACCGCGCGGATGTGCCGCAGGATGGTCGCGCACCGCTCGTCGTCCCAGTCGTGGATGACGCTCTTGAGGAGGTAGAGGTCGCCGCCCGCCGGGACCGAGGCGAAGAAGTCACCGGTCTCCAGGGTGACGCGGTCGGTGAGGCCCTCGCGGGCGAAGCGGTCGGCGGCCTGCGCGAGGCCCTCGGCGCTGTCGTGGACGACGCCGCGCGGCCCGGGGTGGGCGCGCAGGACGGCGGCGAGGAGGGTCCCGTCACCGCCGCCGACGTCGACGACGGTGCCGAACCGGCCGAAGTCGTAGTGGTGGGGGATGGCGTCGGCGGCCATCCGGGTGGCCTGACTCATCGCGGCGTTGAACTCGGCGGAGAGCTCCGGGTGCTTCTTGAGGTGCCCGAAGAAGTCCGTACCGAAGACGGTGTCGAAGGTGGGCCGTTCCGTCCGCACGCTCTCGTCCAGGAGGTCCCAGCCGCGGAGCATCGCGGGGTCGGTGAACATCCGGGCCACGGACAGCAGGGAGCCGGGGGTGCCGGACCGCAGCAGGTCGCCCGCCGGAGTGGTCGTGAAGGTGCCCGGCGCGCTCTCGGAGAGGAGCCGCAGGGCCGCCAGCGCGCGCAGCAGCCGGTACGTGGCCCGCGGCCGGGTGCCGAGCGCCTCGGCGAGGGAGTCGGCCGTGCGTGCGCCGTCGCCGATCAGGTCGAAGACCCCCAGCCGGGTCGCGGCGCCCAGGGTCTGGGCCGCCATCTGGCCGAAGGCCAGACCCATCACGATGCCGTGGTGCTCCTCGTCCGCCGCCGTGCGCTGTCCGTGGTCGTCCGGCTCGCTCATGCCGCCCCCTCCGTCGTGTTCACGTTCGCCAACTTTTTAGGTGAGCCTAAGTCGGCGCTCGCGCGGTGGCAACGGCATTGATCCGAAAGGGATTTGAGGAATCAGGTGCTCCGGTGGTGGTGCTGGTGGGCGGGGGCGGGTTCGCCGCGACGGGTGGCGCCGGGCGCGCGGCGGGCGGGGTGGTCGGCGCGACCGGCCGAGGTGAGCTGCCAGGGCACGCTGGTGACCATGACGCCGGGGGTGAACAGCAGCCTGCTCTTGAGCCAGAGCGCGGACTGGTTGTGCAGCAGGTGCTCCCACCAGTGCCCCACGACGTACTCGGGGATGAACACCCCGACCACGTCGCGCGGGCTCTCGCGCCGGAGGGAGCGGACGTACTCGACGACGGGCCGGGTGATCTCGCGGTACGGGGAGGCGAGCACCTTCAGGGGCACGTCGGTGCCGAGTGCCTCCCACTGCTGTTCGAGGGACTTCGTCTCGTCCCGGTCCACCGAGACGGTCAAAGCCTCCAGCCGGTCCGCCCTGAAGGCGCGGGCGTAGGCCAGGGCACGCAGGGTCGGCTTGTGGAGGGTGGAGACCAGGACGATGCCCAGGACCCGGGAGGGCCGGGTGAGTTCACCGCGCGGATCGGTGACGGCGAGCTCCGCGGCGACGGCGTCGTAGTGGCGGCGGATGCCCCGCATCATCACCCACAGCACGATCGCGGCGACGACGGCCAGCCAGGCGCCCTGGACGAACTTGGTGGCCAGCACGATGACGAGGACGAGCCCGGTGACGACGGCGCCGGACGCGTTGATGACCCGGGCCGCCTGCCCGCGCCGGCGCCGCACGGGGTCGGTCTCCTCGCGCAGTTCACGGTTCCAGTGCCGGACCATGCCGGTCTGGGAGAGGGTGAAGGAGGTGAAGACGCCCAGGATGTAGAGGTGGATCAGGCTGGTGACGTCCGCGCGGTAGAACCACAGCAGCAGCCCCGCGGCCAGGGCCAGCGCGATGATGCCGTTGGAGAACGCGAGCCGGTCGCCGCGGTTGTGCAACTGGCGCGGCAGGTAGCGGTGCTGGGCCAGGATCGACGCCAGCAGCGGGAAGCCGTTGAAGGCGGTGTTCGCGGCCAGGATCAGCACCAGCGCGGTGGCGGCCTGCACGACGTAGAAGCCGACGCTGTGCTCCCCGCCGAACACGGCGGCGGCGAGCTGGGCGATCACGGTGCGCTGCGTGTACGAGCCGCAGGCGCCGGGCAGGCCGGTGAGCCGGCATGGGTCGTCGGTGATGCGCACCTTGGTGATCAGCGCCAGCGCGGTGACCCCCACGAACATGGTCACCGCGATGACGCCCATGACGCTCATCGTGGTGGCCGCGTTCCTCGACTTGGGCTTGCGGAAGGCCGGTACGCCGTTGGAGATCGCCTCCACGCCGGTCAGCGCCGTGCAACCGCTGGAGAAGGCCCGCAGGCACAGCATGACCAGCGCGAAGCCCGCCAGCCCCGCGTCCCGGGGGTCGGCGGTGACGCCGAACCCGGCGCTCTCGGACACCGGGGGACGGCCCACCGCGTAGCGGAACAGTCCGGTGACCACCATGATCAGCACGGCGGTGATGAAGAGGTACGTGGGCGCCGCGAAGGCCTGCCCGGACTCGCGCATCCCCCGCAGGTTCACCCCCGTGAGCAGCGCGACGAACCCGACCGCCATCAGCACCCGGTACTCCGCCAGCTCGGGCACGGCCGAGATGGTGTTGTCGACCCCGGACGCCACGGACACCGCGACCGTCATCACGTAGTCGACCAGCAGCGACGCGGCGACCACCAGACCGGCCGAATCCCCGAGGTTCGTCGAGACCACCTCGTAGGAGCCGCCACCGCTCGGATAGGCGTGCACCACCTGGCGGTAGGAGAGCACCACCACCGCCATCAGCGCCACCACCGCGGCCGCGATCCACGGCGTGAAGTGGAGGTACGCCATGCCGCCGAGGGTGAGGACGAGGAGGATCTCCTGGGTGGCGTAGGCCACGGAGGACAGCGGGTCGGAGGCGAAGATGGGCAGGGCGAGCCGCTTGGGCAGCAACGTCTCGTGCAGTTCCTCGCTGCGCATGGCCCGGCCGATCGCCAGCCGCTTCAGGAGCCCCGTCATCTTGACCATGGCGAGAGCCTAAGTCTTGTGTGACCGTAATACGGCGATATGGGGGCTGCGCGCGGCGTGGCCGCCTCCGGCGTGGTCCCGGCCTCCGCCGGGGGTGCGGAACCTAGCGGCGGCTGTAGGCCAGGAGCAGCACGACGGCGACCAGCGTCACGATCAGCGTGCTCGCGGAGGGCCACGACCCCGGGTCGGTGGCGCCCTCGATCCTGTCGCCGTCGGGGGCCCCGCCCCCGTGCGCGTCCCTGCGGTGCTGGTCCCGCTCCACTTCGGCCTGGTGCTTCGTGGAGACCTCGTCCCAGGTGATACCGCATTTGTCGCACCGGTACTTGTACACGGACACAGTGCCTCCCCCTTTCCGACGCGCTGCCGCGTCATCGCCGGGAATCCGTGGGGTTCCCGAACCCTAGTGCGGGCTCCGTGGGGCCTGGAAGGCGATCGGGTGGTCTTCGCCCGATCGAGGGAGAACCCGTAACGGGACGGTGGGGGAGGTGAGCCTGAAGCGTCCACGGAGGCTCGCGCAGCGCGCCCATGCGTCGCGCCCGTGCGTCGCCCCCCGTGCGTCGAGCTTTGTGGGCCGGGCCTCGCGGGCCGGGTCGATTGTCAGTGGTCGGCCCTAGCGTTTCTCCCAGCTGACAGCCGGTCACCGTGACCGGCGGGGAGAGGGGCCGAGCCATGTCCGGAACCAGGACGACCACCTACCTGGAGCTGTCCCAGGAGGGCGGCGGGGCACACAAGTTCTACGAGGTGACGGTCGACGCGACGACCGTCACGGTCCGCTACGGACGCATCGGTGCCGCCGGCCAGACCCAGACTTCCACCTTCCCCAGCACCGAGCGGGCCCGGGCCGCCGCGGCGAAGAAGGTCGGCGAGAAGGTCCGCAAGGGCTACGCCCCGGCCGTGCCCGGCGGCCGCGCCGCCCGCCCGGTGACCCGCCGCCAGGTCGCCTCCGCGCCCTCCACCGCCCGGGCCGTGGCGCCGGTGCTGTGGCGGTTCCGCACGGGCGCCCCGGCGTTCGGCATCCACATCGACGAGGACCGCTGCTGGGTCGGCAACCAGGACGGCGACGTGTACACCCTCGGCCACGACGGCGAGGTCCTCGCCCGCTACCGGCTCCCCGACGGCGTCAAGTGCCTCGTCGCGGACGACTTCTGGATCTACGCGGGCTGCGACGACGGCACCGTCTACGACCTCTCCGCCAAACTGCCCTTCGCCGCCTACCGGATCGCCTCCGACGTCGACATCTTCTGGCTCGACATCCACGAGGGCGTCCTCAACGTCGCCGACCGCGACGGCGGGCTGACCGTCATCGACCACGAGGACGAGTACCAGTGGTCGCGCAAGAGCCGCGGCGGCCACGCCTGGATGGTCCGCCGCGACGCGCGCGCCGTCTACCACGGCCACAGCGCCGGCGTCACGGCCTACGCCCAGGACGGCGGCGGCGAGCTGTGGCACACCCCCACCACGGGCGCCGTGCTCTTCGGCTGGCAGGAGGACCACGCCGTCTACGCGGGCACCAACCGCACCGTCGTCCAGCGCCTGGCCAAGACCGACGGCGCCATAGAGGCCACCTACGCCTGCGACTCGGCGGTCTACTCCTGCGCGACCGCCCCGGACGGCCGCTACGTCTTCGCCGGCGACTCGTCCTCGTCCGTCTACTGCTTCGCCGCGGACGGCACACGGCTGTGGAAGCTCGGCACGGGCAGCGGCTCGGCCCTGTCCATGCAGTACCTCGACGAGAACCTGTACATGGTCACCACCGACGGCTCCCTGGTGTGCGTCGACGCGAGCGAGACGGCCATCGCGGCGGCCCAGTCCGGCACCGTGCCCACGCCCCTCGACATCAAGTCGGCCGCCGCCCTGCCGACGTACGCGCCCGCCACCACGGTCCAGAGCGTGTCGGCGGTGCCCGCCGGCGGCATCGTCGTCGAATGCGTCCAGCAGGGCGGCAGGCTGCGCGTCCACGTGGTCTCCGACGGCTACGACCCCACGTGGAACGTCCAGTTCCCGCGCTCCGTACGGCTGCCGGGCGCCCGCTACGTCGTCGAGGAGCTCTCGCCCGCGTCGGGCGGGTTCTACCGGGTCCGGGGCGAGATCAAGCGCGTCCTGTGACGGCTGGGGGCCCGGCTGACGGCAGACGACGGACGACAGACGGCTGAGGCTGACGGCCTGATCGCGCCGCCGGGGGATGAGCCGGGAACCCCGGCCCGGCTCCGCTATCGTGCTCGGCGCGAGCGGAGCGCGTGCCTCCGCCGGGTGCGCACCGCACCGCACGGGCTCCGGCCGAGGACACCGCATGGCGAAGACGAAGATGTTGCACCGGGCCGCCGAGCGGCTCTTCCCGGACGACACCAACCGGTACGGCGCCCTGCCCGCCCTCCTCGTCCTGCTGACGGTCGTCAGCGGAATCGTCGACGCCGTGAGCTTCCTCGGACTGGGCCATGTCTTCGTCGCCAACATGACGGGGAACGTCGTCTTCCTCGGCTTCGCCCTGGCCGGCGCCCCGGACCTGTCGGCCCGCCACTCCCTGCTGGCCGTCGGCTCCTTCGTCGCGGGAGCATGGGCGACCGGACGCGCGGCCGGCCGCATCACGGCGAAGGGACGGCTGTTCGTCTCCGTCACCGCCGCCCACACCACGCTCGTCGGCGCGGCGCTCGCCGTGGTCCTCACGACCGGGCACCGCGGTGGCGAGGTACAGGCAGCGCTCATCGCACTTCTCGGCGGTGGCATGGGGATGCAGAACGCTGTCGTCCGCAGGATCGCCGTGCCCGACCTGAAGACCACCGTCCTCACCTTCACGATCACCGGCCTCGCCGACGACCCGTTCGGCGCCCCCAGGGTGCGCCGTCTCGCCTCCCTCGCGGCGATGTTCACGGGCGCCCTGTGCGGCGCCGCCCTCCACCTCGGCCCCGGGCCCGCCGCCGCGCTGGCGGCGGCGACGGCGTTGCTGGCCTCGGTCACGGTGGCCGCGCTGACCTGACGACGGGTCGGGCGCCCCGGCGCACGAGTGCCTGAACGGGCCGCGCATCATGAGTGCGTGCACACGAAAACAGCAGGTCGTAGCGTATGGACGTGGTCGGCGGTGGCCGCCTCGTGGGCGGGGCTGGTCGTGGAGACATCGCTCGTGGCGACTGTCCTGTTCCTGTGGGGAATCACGCACCTCCCGCCCGACGCGGACAGCCCCGCGCTCACCGTTGTCACCCTGCCGCTCTGGCTCGGCGTCCTGGCGGTCCTCTCCGCGATCCTCACCCTGCTGCTCGTCATGCCCGCCGCCGGCCTGGCACACCTGGTGGGCACCCGGGGCGGGGGCGGCGACGCCTGGTGGTGGACGCCCGCCGGAGCCGCCGCGGTGGCGGGCGCGGCCGTGGGTGCGACGGGCCTGGCGGCGGGCGTGGGCGCCGGGGCCGTCGGCGCGCCCGGGGTGTACGCGTGGTGGTGGCTGGCCGTCACGGCGCTCGTCGTTCCGGCGGCACTGCTGGCCCGCCTCTCCGCGCTCCGTACGGCGCAGGGCCGCCCGGGCGGTCTGGCGCGCCCCGTGCTCGCCAAGGGCTGCGGTGGCGTCGTGGCCTTCTTCGCCGTCGCGGTGGCCGTGACGCTGCTGGTGGACACGGTCGTCAACTGACCCGGGCGGGCGGCGAACGGCCTTCCGCTTACCCGACCCGGGCGTACGGGCCCGGTACCCCCGTGGTGCAGGATGAATGATCGCGCCGGGCCGTCCCCGGACCCGGCGCGACCGTGATTTCGGGACAGGCAGGTACAACTTGATGAATCGTTACTCCGGATCGCCGTCTCCGGCAGTGGCGTGGGACGCCGTCGCTCCGCTCTCCGGAGCCGAGGGAGGACGCCGGTGAACCGGACGCTGACTTTGCACGACGCCATCGTCGCGGGCATCTGGGTGGCCGTCGGCCTCGCCGCGGCCCTCGTCCTGCGGGTGATCCTGCGCTGGCTCGCCGAGCGGGCCCTGCGGACCAAGTGGGAGGGCGACGACATCATCGTCGACATCCTGCGCACGATCGCCCCGTGGTCCGCGGTGGCGGGCGGCCTGGCCGCGGCGGCCGCGGCCCTTCCGCTGAACCGGCCGGTCGGACACATCGTCAACGAGACCCTGACGACGTCCATCGTCGTGGCCGCGACCCTCACCGCCGCCCGCGTGGTCGGCGGCCTGGTGCGGACCGTGGCGCAGTCCAGGTCCGGAGTGGCCGGATCGGCCACCATATTCGTCAACATCACGCGCATCGTGGTGATGGCGATGGGCTTCCTCGTCGTCCTCCAGACCCTCGGCATATCCATCGCCCCGCTGCTCACCGCCCTCGGCGTGGGCGGTCTCGCGATCGCCCTCGCGCTCAAGGACACCCTGGCGAACCTGTTCGCGGGCGTGCACATCCTCGTCTCGAAGACCGTCCAGCCCGGTGACTACATCCGGCTCAGCAGCGGTGAGGAGGGCTATGTCGTCGACGTCAACTGGCGCAACACGGTGGTGGAGCAGCTCAACAACAACCGGGTCATCATCCCGAACGCCAAGCTCGCCGGCACCAACATGACCAACTTCACCCGGCCCGAGCAGAAGCTGTCCGTCACCGTTCAGGTGGGCGTCGGCTACGAGAGCGACCTCGAGCACGTCGAGGAGGTCACCATCGAGGTGGCCGAGAAGGTGATGAAGGAGGTGCCCGGCGCCGTCCCCGACCACGAGCCGGCCGTCCGGTTCCACACCTTCGGCGACTCCCGGATCGGCTTCACGGTGATCCTCGGGGTCGGCGAATTCAGCGACAAGTACCGCATCAAGCACGAGTTCATCAAGCGACTCCACCAGCGCTACCGCGCCGAGGGCATCCGCATCCCCGCACCGGAGCGCACCGTCTCCCTGCGCCAGGGCGGCGAGGCCGTGATCCCGCACCCCCGCGTGTCCCCCGACACCGCGGACCTGCCGCGCCCCGCTGTCTGAACGACGATCACAGCGCGGCCTTCGCCCACCCACGAGCCCCCTACGCCGGGCCGGCCCGCCGGCGCGGTCGCCGAATGACGAGACGGGCCGGGCGCACGGGCATTGTCAGTGGTCGATGCGACGATCTCTCAAGAGACGATCCCTCAAGGGGCGCGCGGCGGGTGCCGCGGCCCTGCGGATCGAGGACGAGGAGCGAGTCGTGCGCATCGTGGTGAGCGAGTTCATCAGCCTGGACGGCATCGTGCAGGCACCGGGCGGGCCCGAGGAGGACACCGACGGCGGGTTCGCCCACGGCGGCTGGTCGCACCCGTTCTTCGAACCGGAGACGGTGGGCGGCGCCTTCGCGGACGCCCTGACGAAGGCCGAGGCACTGCTGTTCGGCCGTCGCACCTGGCAGACGATGGCGGCCGCCTGGCCGGAGCGCGCGGGCGACCCGTTCGCCGACCGGATGAACGCCATCCCCAAGCACGTCGTCAGCCACACCCTGCGCGACGACCAGCTGGCCTGGCACAACACCACCCGTATCCCCGGTGACCAGGTGCTCGCCCGCATCCGCGAACTCCGCGCGACCGAGGGCGGCGACCTCCTCGTCATGGGCAGCCCCACCCTCGTCCGGACCCTCCTCCGGGAGGACCTGGTCGACGAACTCCGGCTTATGATCATGCCGGTGCTCCTCGGCGGCGGAAAGACGATCTTCCCTGGCGACGGAACGCTGCGCTCCCTGGAGCTGGTCTCCACGGTCACCAGCGGCACGGGCGTCCACGTGTGCACCTACCGGCCGACGGCCGGGAAGTAGCGCCTCACGCTCCCGTGAGCGGCACCCACCACGCCGCCGGGGCCGGGCCGCTGGGGACCGCGATACGCGGGCGCGCCGCCGCGCTGTGACCGGTCGTCCCACGCGAGCGGAGCGCGGCGATCCCAGCGTGACCTGGGTGGCCTGTATCGGGTCGTGATGCTTCACAGGCGGACGATTTGTTGCCAGCATCGAGGAAGCAGTTGTGTGTCGTCGCAACGGGGGCGCGACCTGATGAGCCTGATGAAACCCTTGCTGCCCGCCGACCCACGGGTGGTCGGGTCGTACCGGCTGGTGGCACGCCTGGGCGGCGGGGGAATGGGACAGGTCTTCCTCGGGCGCTCCCGGGGCGGCCGGACGGTCGCGGTGAAGCTGGTGCGGCCGGAGCTCGCCGGGGACCCGGTGTTCCGCAGGCGGTTCGCCCAGGAGGTCGACGCCGCCGGCCGTGTCAACGGCTTCTACACCGCGCAAGTGGTGGAGGCGGACACCGGCGCCGACCCGCCGTGGCTGGTCACGTCCTACATCCCCGGCCCGTCCCTGCGCGACGCGGTCGACCGCTGCGGCCCGCTGCCCGCCGCCACGGTCGCCGTGCTCGGGGCCGGGCTGGCCGAGGGGCTGGGCGCCATCCACGGCTGCGATCTGGTCCACCGCGATCTCAAGCCCGCGAACGTGATCCTCGCCGAGGACGGTCCCCGCGTCATCGACTTCGGGATCGCCCGCGCACTGGACGCCACCTCCCGCGTCACCCAGTCGGGAGTGATCGGCACCCCGCCCTTCATGTCCCCCGAGCAGCTCCAGGGCCGCGAGGCCACCATGGCCAGCGACGTGTTCTCCCTCTCCGCCGTGCTGGCCTATGCCGCCACCGGGCGTGGCCCGTTCGGTGACGGCCCCACCGCGTCCGTCGTCTACCGCGTCGTCCACGACGAGCCCGACCTGCTCGGCGTTCCCCCCGAGCTCGCCCCACTGATCGCGGCGGGCCTGGCCAAGGCCCCGGGCAAACGGCCCGGCGTCCGCGAGATCCTGGACCACTGCGCCGCGCACGTCGGCACCACCACGATGTGGCTCCCGCCCGCCGTCACCGACCTGATCACCGAACAGGCCGCGCGCACCAGGGCCCTGACCACGGAGGTGGCTCTCCCACCGCCACCACCCGCCCCCGCCGCCCCCGTGAGAGAACCGCCGCGACAGCCCCGGACCGTCAGGGCCCGCTTCAGCGTCGTCTCCGGCTACGACACCCTCTTCATGCCGACGATCCCGGTCGGCCGGTGGGACGGCATACGGAACGTGACCGTGGTCCGCCCACGCAAGAGGGCGGGCGAGGCGGTCACCCTCGGCGACCCCCTGCTCGAGGTGGTCGCGGACCGCGACGAGTACGTGATCACCTCACCGGTCCGCGGAGTCCTGCGGGCCATGTACCACCGCCCGGGCGAGTCCTTGCGCACCGGCGCCACGATCGCGGTGTTCAGGGCCCGTACGGCGCCCACCCCGGCCGTCGCCGCCGGGCGGCCGCCCGAGACGAACGGAACGCCCGAGAAGAACGGAAACCGAGCCGCCACCGTCGGCCCCACCCCCGGCGGACGGCACGTCCGGTGGCGCCCTTCCGCGCGCCACGCGCTGATCGGATCCCTCACCCTCGCCCTCGCGCTGGCCGTCATGGTCCCGGTGAGCGTGGAGAGCGGCCTTTTCGAGAAAGGGATCCACACGGCCCGGGCGGGCGACTGCGTCGCCGAGGAGATCAAGCCGACCCACACGGAGTGGTACACCATGCCCTGCCTCCTCATGCGCGCACGCGACTCCTGGAATCACGACGGCTCCAAGCACTTCTTCAAGGTGTTCCACCGCATCGAAGCGCCGTCCGGCAAGTCGATCGACGACGTTTGCGCCCGACACGTCACGGACCCGGCGGCCGGGTACCGGACGACCGACTGGGGCGACATGGCCCTGTGCGTGACACTCCTGTGACACGGGAATACGCACCCTGTGGCACAACTCACTGGCATCGGCGTCACGAATCCGGCCCGTGCGGTGTCTCCATGGGGTGGGTCATATATGCATGGGAGAGGCGGCAATCGACAAGCGGGGTGGGCGTTGAGCGAGGGGCGGGTTTTCGCGGAGTGCCGGCCGCTGCTGTTCACGATCGCGTACGAGATCCTCGGCAGCGCGGCGGACGCCGAGGACGTGGTGCAGGACAGCTATCTCCGCTGGCACGGCGTGGACCAGGAGCACGTCGAGCACCCGCGCGCGTACCTGGCGCGTACGGTCACTCGGCAGGCGCTGAACCACCTGCGCACGACCCGGCGCCGGCGGGAGGACTACGTGGGCCCCTGGCTTCCCGAACCGGTTCGCACCGAACCGGACGTGAGCGAGGACGCCGTGCTCGCGGAGTCGGTGTCCATGGCGATGCTGCTGGTGCTGGAGACACTGAGCCCGGACGAGCGCGCGGTGTTCGTGCTCCGCGAGGTGTTCGGCTACTCCCACCGGGAGGTCGCCGACATGGTCGGCAAGACCGAGACCACGGCCCGTCAGATCGCGCACCGCGCACGCGAGCACGTGCGGTCGAGGCGCAGGCGCTTCCGCCACGACCCCCGTGCCGCGCAGGAGATCGTCGGCCGCTTCCTGAGCGCGGCCGGCACGGGTGACGTCGCGGCCCTGATGAGCCTCATGGCGCCGGGCGTCGTCCACGTCTCCGACGGCGGAGTCCGGGTCAGCGCCGCCCGCCGTCCGGTCGTGGGACGTGAGAAAGTCGCACGGTTCGTCGCCGGGCTCGCCAGGACGAGCGCGGCCGGGGCCCGGGTGGAGTTCACGAACTGCAACGCCCTGCCCGCGTTGTTGGTCAGCCTGGACGACCGGCTCGACAACGTGCTGATCTTCGAGATCGAGGACAATCTGATCCAGGGCATGTACGCCGTGCGCAACCCCGACAAACTCGGGGCGGCCGTCGCCCCGCGCCCGCTCGACCGGGGGAGGGGCGACGAGGCGGTGGCCGGGAACCCATGACGGAAGGGGAGCCGCCGCTGCCGCCCCGGGTGCCGGGGTGTTACCGGGTGGTGGCCAGTCGCTCACGCCACCAGTCCACCGTCGCCTTCACCTGTTCGGCGACAGGCGTGGCGCGCACGGCGAACGCGGCTTCGTAAGCGCTCGCGTCGATGACGAACGGCCGGTCGAACTGGTACCGGATCTCCTTGAGTTCGCGGATCAGCGGCGAGAACACCGACGCGACACCCAGCACGGCGGGCGACAGCCCGCGCACCGCGACCGGCCCCGTTCCCGCCTGATCCGCGAGGCGGCCGACCATGTCCCGGACCGACAGCGCGGGCTCCGTCGGGACGTGCCACGCCCGCCCCCACGCCCGCTCCTCACCGGCGACCTCGACCATGGCCGCGGCCACGTCGGGGAGATAGCTCCAGCTGTGCGGGGCGTCGGGGTTCCCGAGCGTGGAGACCGCCTTGCCGCGCAACAGCCGCGGCATGACCCGCGCGGCCAGATGCCCGCCGTCGGTCACGCCGGGCCCGAAGAAGTCCGAGGCCCGCACCTCGACCGCCCTGATACGACCCTGCTCGTGCAGTTTCCGCGCCTGCTCCCACACGGCCGCGCGCACCCGCCCCTTGGGCCCGGTGGCGGCGAGCGGCAGCTCCTCCGTCATGGGACCGGAACCTTCCACGGGCCCGTAGCCGTAGAGGTTGCCCAGCATGACCAGCACGGCCCCGGTCTCCTCGGCCGCCGCGCAGAGCGACGAGGCCAGCGGCGGCCACTCACTCGCCCAGCGATGGTAGGGCGGCGCGGCACAACTGTAGAGCGCTGCCGCACCCCGCACGGCGACGCTCAGCCGCTCGCTGTCCGCGGCGTCCAACGCGACGTGCTCGGTACCGGGCTCCGGGCTTCGGCCCGACCTGGTGACGACCCGTACCGAATGCCCCTGCTCGACCAGCAGCCGAGCGGTGGCGGCCCCGGCGGGCCCGAATCCTATGACGACATGAAGGCTCACCTGCGAACATTAACGTGAGTGGGCGTCACGGCACCGAGGCGGACGATCCCCGCCCACCTCGTATTGGAGCAGCCGCGGCGAGGTCCGGACAGCGAAAGGCGGCGACCGCCGACAACTCCTCGCTCCGGCAGGGGCGGACGACGATGTCGTTCATGCCTTCATCCTGGCGTTGGCACGGGCGAGGCCGGCCTCGAACCGCTCGAGTACGCCCGCGGCGGCCTCACGCTCCGCGCCGGTGAGGCCGTCGGTGGTGAGGGTCTCCAGCTCGTCCCAGACGCGTTCGACTTCCCGGCGCAGTGCCTGACTGGCGGGGGTGGGCTCGATGATGGCGGCCCGTTTGTCGGTGGGGCTGGGGCGGCGGCGGACGAAGCCGGCGCTCTCCAGCCGCCTCACGGTACGGGTCATGGTGGCGGCGTCGGAGTCGAGGAGCCGGACGAGGTCGGCCTGACGCTGGGGGCCGAGCTCCCACAGCTGCATCATCACCAGCTCCTGGCCGGGGTGCAGCCCGACGCGGCGCAGGAGCTGCCCGGCGAGCATGCGGTGCAGCCGGGCGACGCGGAAGATCGCGTGGCTGATCGGCCCGGCGCCGGCGGACGAGGGAACCGTGACCATGGCCGCGCCGCGCCCCGTCGTACCGGCGGCGTCGGGCCGCGTCCCCTTGTGGGCGGCTTCCTTCATGGACCAGGCATCCCTTCTGGCAGCGATATCTGCTCGAACAGCTAAAAGCCTAGTCGCTAGGTGGCCGTGACGCAGATCACCCCTTGCCGGGAATGCCGGCGTGAGAAGTACTTGTTCGAACAGGTAAATCGGATCCGCTGGCGCTCCGCCACCGATCCGCACGGCCGACGGCCGGCAGTCCCCGGACACCGGCCCGAGCAAAGGACTAGTGACATGACCACTGCGTTCGAACCGTTCCTGCTGGGCGGCGTGCGCCTGGCCAACCGCATCGCCATGGCCCCCATGACCCGCAGCCGCGCCGGCGAGGGCGGCACGGCCACGGAATCGACGGCGGTGTACTACGCGCAGCGCGCCGGCGCGGGGCTGATCGTCACGGAGGGGACGCAGCCCTCGGTCGTCGGCCAGGGCTACCCCGACACCCCGGGCCTCCACTCGGCCGAACAGGTCGCCGCGTGGCGGCCGGTGACCGACGCCGTGCACCGCGACGGCGGAGTGATCTACGCGCAGCTGATGCACACCGGACGCATCGGCCACCCCAGCCTCCTGCCCGACGGTGTCGTCCCCGTCGGCCCGTCACCCGTCGCCGCCAAGGGCCAGGTCTTCACCCACGAGGGCCCGAAGGAGTTCGTCACGCCGCGTGAGCTCACCGACGAGGAGATCCGGCGGACCATCGCCGACTTCGCCGACGCCGCCCGCAACGCGATCGACGCCGGCTTCGACGGTGTGGAGATCCACGGTGCGAACGGCTACCTCGTCCACCAGTTCCTCGCGTCCAACGCCAACCGGCGCACCGACGCGTGGGGCGGCACGACCGAGGGCCGGATCCGCTTCGCGGTCGAGGTGGCCACGGCCGTCGCGGAGGCCATCGGCGGCCACCGGGTGGGCTTCCGCATCTCTCCCGGCAACCCGTTCAACGACATCGCCGAGGAAAACCTTGAGGAGACCTACGGCGCACTCGTGCGCGCGCTCGCGCCGCTGGAACTGGCGTACCTCCACCTGATGGAGGGCCCGCACCGGGACCTCACCCTGAACCTGCGCAAGAACTGGCCGGGCGCGTTCATCCTCAACCCCTTCACCCACCCGGAGGCGACCGGCCCCGACGCGCTCGCCCTGATCAAGGACGGCACTGCGGACCTCGTCTCCTTCGGCTCGATGTTCCTGGCCAACCCCGACCTCCCCCACCGCCTGAAGCAGGGCGGCCCCTTCAACACGCCGGACCCGACCACCTTCTACGGCGGTGACGACCAGGGCTACACCGACTACCCGTCACTCACTGCCTGACCCTGGGCCGTCCCCGCGGGGTCACCGCTGTCGTGCCCGGTACAGATCCCGTATCAGCGCGATCTCCGCGCCGTGGTGCAGCAACTCCTGGTTGACCCACCACACGACATCGACGAACGGTTCCTCGGCGTCGCTCCCATGGGGATAGGTGCAGTACCCCACGGTGTCGAGCACGGAATCGTCGTCGATGCCGAGCAGCGCCTTTCGCCAGGCGGCCGCGCCCGCGTCGAACGCCGCGATCGCCCCCGCGACCTCTCCGTGGTCGGGATACCCGTCCCGGGTCAGCACGTGGCCGCCCGCCGTGTGGTCAGCGCGTAGGGTCAGCATCTCGCTGAGGTGGCTCAGGCGCCAGGCGATGGTGGTGAACGGCGGCGGCGAGGGGTGGGGGTACGGTGCGGCGTCGCGGCCCCATTCGCCGCTACCGGCCAGGAGGGTCGCTCGTGGCCCTGGCCCGTCCACGCGCCGCCGGACCGACCAGCAGCCCGGGACCGGTTCCCAGAAGAACTCGGCATCGGTCATGGGGCCGACCTCGGTGTCGGCCCCGTCGCCGCTGTCCATGACGGGGCCCGTCAGCCGGTCGGCGAGGCGCTTCCGCGCGAAGTCGAACTGCCTCAGCAAGGGGGCCAGACGGGACGGGATCACAAGGCGCTCCTGCGGCCGGCGGGTCGGCCCGTGGACGAAGGACGATCTGCTGACCCGCCAGCCTGCCAGAGCCGGCACCGGCACCGCCTCTCATTTCCCGGCTCGGGCACGTCCGGGTATCCCGGCCCGTACCGTGTCAACCCCCTAGATATGGGGATGTTCACGCCCGCGAGCATGCGGGATTCTCGTCGATGAGCGGCCCGGCCAGGGCCCGGGCCCCGGCTCCGAGGGGGAGGGAGCCGGGGCCCCGCCCCTGCCCGGCCCGCAACGCCCCGACGACGACCACCGCCCCGTGCCCTCCGGGCGGTCACCCGGAGAACACGGGGCGGATCACAGGGCCAAGCCACTCGTCGTCAGTGGGTGTACAGCCACCAGTAATAGCGGTAGTCGTCGTTGTATTCGCGCTTGCACTGGTACTCGTGCCAGTTGCCGTGGTCCTGGCCGTCCTTGCCGGCCTTGCGGCAAGACTGCTCGTCGGCGTACGGGCCATGCTTGTCCCAGTGCTCCTTCACCGGGTCGACCTGCTGGCTCGTGGTGCTGCCGCTCGGGCTCGGGGACTCATCCGACGGAGCCGCGACGGCCGCCCCCGCCGTACCGGCCAGCAACAGCACCGCGGTGACGGTCGCCACCGCCGGTGCGAGGCGGAAGGTCCTCGACTTCATGGGGTTACCTCTTTCCTTGGCATCTGCCCTGATAGTGGGCGCGGAACGCGGCCGCCGGAACGGGCGTACGGGGGCGGGACGCCGAGGACGGCCCGCGCGGGCGGGCTCGAACCTCACGCGGCGTGGGGAAGGAGGTGGGTTGTCACGCGACGGCTTTCGCCCGGCCTGGTGTCGCGGTGCGACAGCGGATCGACACTGGAATGATCCAGACATGGGACGAACCTTCGAGGAGCTGGTGACGGAGGCGGAAGCGGCCCCCGTGGCCGGCTGGGACTTCTCCTGGCTCGACGGCCGGGCCACCGAGCAGCGCCCGTCATGGGGTTATCAGCACATGATGGGCGAGCGCATGGCGCATGCCGCGGCGGCCCTGGACATCCAGACCGGCGGGGGAGAGGTGCTCGCCGGGGTGCCGAAGCTACCGCCGCTGGTGGTGGCCACGGAGTCCTGGCCGCCGAACGTGGCCAAGGCCACCCGGCTGCTGCACCCCCTCGGCGCGGCCGTCGTCCACGACGAGGACGAGCCACCGCTGCCGTTCGCCGACGAGGCCTTCGACCTGGTCGTCAGCCGGCATCCGGTGACGGTGTGGTGGGAGGAGATCGCCCGGGTGCTCCGGCCCGGGGGCACGTACTTCTCCCAGCAGGTGGGTCCCGCGAGCGTCTTCGACCTGGTCGAGTACTTCCTGGGCCGGCAGCCGGAGGAGGTGCGCCGCAAGCGGCACCCCGACGACGCCCGCCGCGCGGCGGAGGCCGCCGGGCTGGACGTCGTCGACGTCCGCGCGGAATCCCTGCGCACCGAGTTCCTCGACGTCGGCGCGGTCGTCTACTTCCTCCGCAAGGTGATCTGGATGGTCCCGGACTTCACCGTCGACCGGTACCGGGACCGCCTGCGCGAGCTGCACGACCGCATCCGGAGCGAGGGCCCCTTCGTGGCACACACCGCGCGGTTCCTCATCGAGGCCCGCAAGCCCTACTGACCCGCCGGGGTGGGCATCCGCCGCGCTTCCCCGCATGCATCTCCATGAGCCAGGAAGAATGCGGGGGAATTCGCATGGCACCCTTCAACACCCGTGCCCCCGCCACACCGGCCCACCCGGCCTCGCCCGTGACCCCGACCGGGCGCACCCGCACCCACCTCGGCGGCAAGGGGTACGTGCGCGACGACCGCTCCGAGCTGTTCCTGCTCGCGGTCGCCGGACCGTCGGCCTCCTGGGACGGCTGCGCGGCGCCGGCCGGATGCGCACCGCCTTCCTCGTCGGCGCCGCCGAGCGGCTCGTGGACGAAAGCATGACCTGGGCGGCCCTGGCGGGGGGCTCCAGGGACCGATGGACGCGGCGGTGTGGGAGGCCGCCATACCCTCCATGGGCACGATGGCCCTGGCCCGCAACCTGCGGAACGTCGACGAGGCCGGCGCGTCCGACGATGTCGCCCAGCAGATGGCCGCCCGGATCGCCGATCCGCTGGAGCGGGCCCTCGGCCACTCGCTGGCGAACGTCCCGGCGCTCCCCGGCCGGACCCTGATCCTCGTCGACCGCTCCGGCTCCATGTGGTCGCCGCCGTCCGACCGGCCCCGGCCCACATCCCGGTCCACACCTGGAACCTCGTCGGCTACCGACCCGGCCACGGCCCGTCCGGGTCCGCCCGCCGGCACACCTTCGGCGGCCTCACCGACGCGGCGTTCCGTCGCGATGCGGCGGCAGCTGTACGAGCGGGAGGACGCGCTACGGGCACCGAGCCGGGGCAGGCCGTCGGCCGTCCGGGCTCACCAGGGGATGGGGCCGTCGACGTCGAAGTAGCCTCCGGTGGGGCCGTCGGGGCCCAGTCGGGCCATGCGGACGATGATCTCGGCGCCCTCCTCGACGGTCTGCGTGCCGGAGTGCTGGTTCAGGTCCGTGGCCGTGTAGCCGGGCTCCACCGCGTTCACGCGCATGTTCGGGAAGGCCTTCGCGTACTGCACGGTGATCATGTTGACCGCGGCCTTCGAGGCCGGATAGGCGACGCCGGGGTAACCGAAGCCCGGGGCGTCCGGGTCGGCGGCGCGGGTCAGCGAGGCCAGGCCGCTGCTCACGTTGACCACGACCGGCGCGGCGGACCGCTGGAGCAGCGGCAGGAACGCGTGGGTGACACGCACGACGCCGAAGACGTTCGTGTCGAAGACCCGTCGCATCATGTCGGCGGTGATCTCCGCAGGCCCGGCCACACCTCCGTCCGGCGTCCGCTCCTCGATGCCGGCGTTGTTGATCAGGACGTCCAGTCCGCCGTCGGCCTCGATCGTCTTCGCGGCGGCGGCGACGGAGGCGTCGTCGGTGACGTCGAGGACGACCATCCGTGCCCCCAGCCGCTCCGCCGCCCGGCGGCCCCGCTCGGCGTCCCGGCTGCCGACGTAGACGGTGTGGCCCGCCGCGAGAAGACGGCGCGCGGTTTCGTGGCCGAGACCCTTGTTCGCTCCGGTGATCAGTGTTGTCGTCATGATCCCAGTCTTCTCCCGGGCGGCCCGACGGGCCAAGGGCGTACCGTCCGAGTCCGGGCCGAACCCCCGGCACGGGAGTGGCCTTCGCGCCACCCATGACCGGCCAAACCCGCCCCCAACCGCTCCGATAGCATGTTCGATCACAAGACGACCGCCCCCGACGCCCGCCCCGCATCCGAAAACCTGTCACCCAGCGCGATGAGCAATCCCTTTACCCAATATCTAACAAAACGGCCGGACAATTGATATCTACAGACTCGCGAATAAACCGTAGATCCGCGTTCTCCGCGTGGCGTCAACCACGGGTAATACTGTGGACCGTGGCGAGTGTGGTGGCCCTTGGATTCCTTGTCGCGCTGGAGATCGCCGCGCGTCACTACGGAATGCGGGGGCCGATAACGAACCAGGCGCGCGAGGTGATATTCGCTCCCAAATCGGGGCCGCTGCTGTACGCCAGCATGGCGTTGATGATGGTGGTGCTCACCTGGCGGGAGCGAATGATCGCGGCCGGTGTCGCGGTCGGCATCGACGTCGTCTTCTTTCTGGTGCGATGGGCGCTCGACGCCAAGATGATGTTCGGCAACGGCGCGTTGTGGGTGGTCCTGGGCTACGCGGTCATCGCCGTCACGCGCCGCACGGGCCGGGAACGCGCCCTGCTGCTGAAGGGCGTCGGGCTGGGCCTGCTGCTGGTCGCCGGTCGCAAGACGGGCGACACCTGGCTGCTCGTCACGTCGAAGACCCGCCCGACGGTCCTCGACCAGTACGTGGCGACCGCGGACCACGCGCTGGGCGACCCGTCGTGGCTCGCGGGCCGGATCGTCAGGGCCACCGGCCCGATCGGCGACCACATCCTCGACTACGTCTACATCCAGCTCGCGGTGGCGGCGGTCGTCGTCGCGCTCTACCAGCTGCGGAACGTGGCGGCCGAGCGCCGCTTCCCGAGCCACCACCTGGTGCGCACCTTCCTGGTGATCGGCCTCCTCGGCCCCGGCATCTACATGATCTTCCCGGTGGTCGGGCCGATCTTCGCCTACGGCGCCGACGGCGGGCACTGGGCGGTGGCCGACCTGTGGCCGAACACGCCGCCCACCGGTGTGCCGCACCACATGCCGTTCAACGAGATCACCCCGCGCAACTGCATGCCCAGCCTCCACACGGCGTGGGCCACCGCGATATTCATCCATTCCCGCAAGGGCCCGCGCATTCTGCGCTTCTTCGGTGTGTTCTGGCTGATCGCCACGCTCGGCGCGACGCTGGGATTCGGATACCACTACGGCACGGACATCGTCGCCGGCGTCGTTTTCACGCTCACGATCGAGGCGGCTCTGCGCTCGCTCGAGCGCGGCTGGGACCGGGCGGGAATCCAGCTGGTCGCCTACGGTGCGACGGTCTTCACCGCGCTCCTGCTGTCGTACCGCTATCTGTCGGTGGAAATGGCCGACCAGCCGTGGGTGTCCGGGCCGCTGATCATTCTGTCGATGCTCTCGGTGATCTACGGCTACATACGGACCACCCAGCTGTGGGAACCGAAGGCCGCGCCGGCACGGCAGCCGGAGCCGCAGCCCGAGCTGGTCTGAGCCCCTGGAGCCATGCGCCCCTCCCGCTTGCCTAAAGCCTTTAGGTAACTGCATAATCAGTTCAGGTGAACGGGAGGGGCGTCATGGCACGCGCGGGACTGACCACGGAACGCCTCGTCCAGGCGGGAGCGGAGCTGGCCGACGAGGTCGGCTTCGACGAGGTGACCGTCTCGGCGCTCGCCAGGCGGTTCGACGTCAAGGTCGCGAGCCTCTACTCGCACCTGAAGAACTCCCAGGATCTGAAGACCAGGATCGCCCTGCTCGCCCTGGAGGAACTCGCCGACCGCGCCGCCGACGCCCTCGCCGGGCGGGCCGGCAAGGACGCGCTGACCGCCTTCGCCGACGTCTACCGCGACTACGCCCGTGAGCACCCCGGCCGCTACACCGCGGCCCGGCTCAGGCTGGACCCCGAGACGGCGGCCGCGAGCGCCGGCGTCCGGCACGCCCGGATGATGCGGGCGATCCTGCGCGGCTACGACCTGACGGAGCCGGACGAGACCCACGCGGTACGGCTGCTGGGCAGCGTCTTCCACGGCTACGTCAGCCTGGAGGCGAGCGGCGGTTTCAGCCACAGTGCCCCCGGCTCGCAGGAGTCCTGGGAGTGGACGCTGGACGCCCTCGACGCCCTGCTGCGCGCCCGGCCCTCCTCCTGATCCGACCACGCCGAACCCGGCGTGGTACGTGCGGAGACCGCCGTCGGCCGCTCCGGGCACCGGCGTCCCCGATCTCTCCGCGCGACCCGAAACCGCCGACCGACAGGCTGAGAGCATGCACACCGCCGAGCACGACTGGATCACCACGCCCATCACCGCGGACCTCCTCCGCGGCGCCCTCGACCTGGAACGCACCCCCCACGGCCTGCTGCCGCACCGGCTGCCCGCCCGGGCCCGCGCCCAGTGCGCCGACGGGCAACTCGCCATGGCGGAATCCCAGCCCTCCGGCGTACGGCTGGCCTTCCGTACCCGGGCCACCGCCGTCGAACTCGACACGCTGCCCACCAAGCGCGTCTACGTGGGAGTGCCGCCCCGCCCCGACGGCGTGTACGACCTCCTCGTCGACGGCTGGCCGACCGGCCAGGCCCATGTGACCGGCGGAAACACCCTGACCATCGACATGGCCACCGGAACCGCCGAGCACCGGCCCGGCCCGGCCGGCACCGTCCGCTTCACCGGCCTGCCCGAAGGCGTGAAGAACGTCGAGATCTGGCTGCCGCACAACGAGACCACCGAACTCGTCGCCCTGCGCACCGACGCCCCCGTCGAGCCCGTACCGGACCTGGGTCGCAGGGTGTGGCTGCACCACGGCAGCTCGATCAGCCACGGCTCCGACGCCGCGAGCCCCAGCACCACCTGGCCCGCGCTCGCCGCCTCCCTCGGCGGCGTGGAACTGATCAACCTCGGCCTGGGCGGCGGCGCCCTGCTCGATCCGTTCACCGCCCGCGCCCTGCGCGACACCCCCGCGGACCTGATCAGCCTCAAGCTCGGCATCAACCTCGTCAACACCGACCTGATGCGCCTGCGCGCCTTCACCCCCGCCGTCCACGGCTTCCTCGACACCATCCGCGACGGCCACCCGACCACACCCCTGCTGGTCGTCTCGCCCATCCTGTGCCCCATCCACGAGGACACCCCCGGGCCCAGCGCCCCGGACTTCGCCGCCCTGAGCGGCGGGCGACTGCTCTTCCGGGCCACGGGCGACCCGGCGGAGCGCGCGAGCGGGAAGCTGACCCTCACCGCCATCCGCGACGAACTCGCCCGCATCGTGCGGCAGCGGGCGGCCGACGACCCGAACCTCCACCACCTCGACGGCCGTGACCTCTACGGCCCGGCCGACTCCGCCGAACTGCCCCTGCCCGACCGGCTCCACCCGGACGCCGCCACCCACCGCCTCATCGGCGAGCGCTTCGCCGGACTGGCCTTCACCGCCGGCGGCCCCTTCGCGGACCACGCCGCCTGACACCGGGGGAGCCTGCCACCGGGAAGGGGGAGACGGAGGGATGGCCGAAGTGCTCCGTTCCCGTCACGCCTGTCGTATCCCCGGCGGCTACTGTGGCGTTGAGATTCGCATGGAGGATCCCATGAGCGCCCGGCCCGACGACGCACCAGCCCCGCCGTCCGTTCCACGGCCTGCCCCGCCGTCCGTCCCCGCTCCGGCCGCGGCCGCGCGACTGCTCGCGCGCATCCGTACCGACCGCCGGGCCGAGCGGTGGGTACCGGCCTTCGAGCGGGACTGGGCGAAGGCCCTGGAGGACGCCCGCTACAGCTACAGCCTCACGCCCGTCCACGACGTCGTGCGCGCGTGGCAGGCGCGCCTGGCCGTCACCCCGGCCGTCGACGCGTTCCTCGCCGCCGGCATGGACGATTCCGACGGCGTCGCGTCGGAGGAAGCGCTCGGGATCCGCCCGTGAGCGACGCGGCCTGGCCGGCGCGGCTGTCGCCGAAGGCCCTGGGCGTGCTGGACGCCCTTCCGGAGCCCGTCCGCGAGACACTCCGCGACGTGCTGGACATCGCCTCCCGTGACCCGTGGTCCTTCCCGGCCTTCGACCGCCGGGATCCGGAGGGCGAGGACGTGCGCTCCGCCGCGATCGGACACCTCACCGCCGTCTACTGGATCAACCGCGCGGCTGGGCGTCTGCACGTCATCGACATCGTCTGGCTCGGCTGACGGACGACAAAGCCCGCTCCAGCGTTGACTGATTTCCTCATCGGTACCACCGTCCCCCCTTGTTGACAATTGATCCGTGGCACGGCGTACGCTCGCGTGCCAACCCATTCGCTCGAGTGGGCGGCGCGTGGCTCCGAGCCGCCCACGGTCCGGCGAACCCGGTCCGCGAACCCGGAGGTCAGCACATTGAACGCAGCCACCCACTTACGGCTCTTCCGTACCTCCCGCAACACACGCGCCCGTCGCGCCCGCCTCGTGTGGGGCGCCGCGGCACTCCTCGTCGCCGGCGCCGCCCTGCCCACGGCGGCCGCGCCGACGGGCGGGGGGAACGCCGATCACCACCCCCGCAAGGCCAGAAACGTCATCCTGCTGATCGGCGACGGCATGGGCGACCAGGAAGTCACCCTGGCCCGCGACTACACCGTCGGCGCAGGCGGCCGCCTCGCCCTCGACCGCTTCCCCGCGACCGGCAAATACACCACGTACTCCGTCGACAGCAAGGGCCGCCCCGACTACGTCACCGACTCGGCGGCGAGCGCCAGCGGCTGGTCCACGGGCCGCAAGACCGTCAACGGCCGCGTCTCGAAGACACCGGACACCGACGTCGCCGTGCCCACCGTCCTCGAACTCGCCCGCCGCGAGGGCCTGGCCACCGGATCGGTCACCACCGACGAACTCACCGGCGCCACCCCAGCCGCCATGGCCTCCCACGTCACCGAGCGCGGCTGCCAGGGCCCGGCCGACATGGCCGGCTGCCCGCGCGACACCATCGGCCGCGGTGGGCCCGGCTCCATCGCCGAACAGTCCGTACGGCTGCGCCCGGACGTGCTTCTCGGCGGCGGCCGGCAGCGCTTCGACCAGAGGATCACCGAAGGCCCGTACCGGGGGCTGACCGTGACCCAGCAGGCGGAGAAGGAGGGCTACCGCGTCGTCACCGATGCCCGTGGGCTGCGGGCCGCCGGGCCGGACCGCCCGCTGCTCGGCCTGTTCTCGCCGGACTCGCTCCCGGTGGAGTGGAGCGGCAAACGCGCGGCCGCCGGCGGCACCCCGCCGCAGCGCTGCGTCACCAACCCCGCCCGCCCGGCCGGGACCCCGACGCTGGCGGAGCTGACCACCAAGGCGATCGGGCTGCTGGAGGCCAGGACGAAGGACCGCAGCGGGCCGGACAAGGGCTTCTTCCTCCAGGTCGAGGGCGCCTCCATCGACAAACAGGCCCACGAGGCCGACCCCTGCGGGCAGATCGGGGAGACCGCCGCGTTCGACCGCGCCGTCAAGGTGGCCCAGGACTACGCCGCCCGCCACCCCGACACCCTGGTGGTCGCCACCGCCGACCACGCCCACAGCACCCAGATCCTGCCCGTCGACGTCAACCCGCCCGGGCTGTCGGCCACCCTTGTCACCGACGAGGGCGGCAGGATCAAGGTCGGCTACTCCACCACCGACACCCCCGAGGACGGCCAGGAGCACACCGGCACCCAGGTGGGCATCTCGGCCCGGGGCCCGAATTCCGACCGCGTCCAGGGAGTCACCGACCAGACCGAGCTGTTCACCACGATCACGACCGCGCTCGGACTGCGCTGACCGCGCAAGGAAATCCGGGCAGCCGACGGCGGTTTCCGGGAAATGAATTCCCGGAAACCGCCGCGGGATTCCCGCCGTCAGCAGTACAGGTTGCCACCCGGCGTCACACCGAGGAGCGAAGTGAATCGCTGATAGCTCGACACCCGGCTCTGGACCTGGCCGGGGTTGCCGCCATTGCATTCCAGGGAGCCGTTGATGCTGCGGATCGTCTCCCCGAATCCACGGCTGTTGACCATGGCGTCGTGCGGGGTCATGGTGCCGGGGCCGCGCTGGGTGTTCCAGTACCACAGCGCGGTCTTCCAGGAGACGGCCGCGTCGGTCTGGACGAGCGAGGGGTTGTTGAGCAGGTTGATGCCGAGGGCGTCACCCGCCGCCTTGTAGTTGAAGTTCCAGCTGAGCTGGAGCGGCCCCCGGCCGTAGTAGGCGCTCTGGCCGGCCGGGCAGCCGTAGGGCTGGTTGCGGTCGCAATAGTGGGGGTAGTTGGCGGTGTTCTGCTCGACGACGTAGACCAGTCCACCGGTCTCGTGGTCGACGTTGGCGAGGAAGGCGGCGGCCTCCTGCTGCTTGGTCTCCTTGCTGCCCGTGTTGGCGAATCCCGGGTACGCGCTGAGCGCGGCGACGAGCCCGCTGTAGGTGTAGAAGGCGTTCCGCCTCGGGAACATCTGGTTGAACTGCGCCTCGCTCACCGGGAAAGCGCCGGGCTTACCGGGGTCGCCGCCTCCCTGACAGGTGTACGGATCCCAGTACCACGTGCTGATGACCGGGTCGTACCCGGGGTTGTCGTGCTCGGCGATGTAGTACCGCCCGTCGGTGTACCGGACGATCGTGCCGGTCGTGTACCAGGTACCCGCGGTCCAGGTCTTCGCGTTGTCGCAGGGGCCGGCGGCGCTCGCCGTGGTGGCGGGGGCGAGGAGGGCCATGCCGACCAGGGCCAGTAAGCCCAGCAACAGGGCCGCGACGCGGTTTCTTCTCACGATGGCTCCCAGTGGGGATCGAGCGAATCGCTGACGGCGAATCAGAGTCCCGAGTGGTCTACGGAATCTCTCGTCATCGCGAAGTGCAGTGAATATCCATGCGAGTTTGGATGTCAACAGCAGGCATCACCACCGGCCTAACTCGCCGCATTTACCCATGACTTCAGGACAACTGCGGCGGAAGGGGCTTGCGAGGGTCTTGAGCGGCGTGGCATCCCTATGCCGGAAGCCGGACGCGTGCCGAGGAAATGCCGCCGTCCCAAGGCTTCGTGCGGCGACGAGCCGCCACTGACACCGCTCCGGGCGAAAAGTTGCCCGAATGGCCCTTGAAATCGAGGAGAGCTTTATGCGTGACTTCAGGCGTGCGCGCTACGCGGCCACCGTCCTGGCCACCGCGGCCACTGGCATCGCGATCGGCGCGGGACCGGCGGCGGCGGACGTCCCGATCGGCCAGACCGTGACGGGGAAGATGACCTACTACACCGACAAGGGCTACGGCGCCTGCGGAACCCCCATCGACGCGACCTCCCAGGACTTGGTCGCGGTCTCGGCCGCGTGGTGGACGTCCGGCAACCCCAACAACGACCCGCTCTGCAAGGGCATATCGGTGGAAGTGAGCTACAACGGCAGGACCATCAGAGTGCCCGTCAAGGACAAGTGCCCCTCGTGCGACCGCAGCCACATCGACCTGAGCCGGACGGCCTTCCAGAAGCTGGCACCGCTCGACAAGGGCGTGGTCAACGGCATCACCTGGAAGTTCGTCCGCTGACCGAGGCCGGCCCCCGGCGCTTTTGACCTCGGGGGCGGGGAGCACGGCGTTCCCCGCCCCCACCGGACGCGTCCCCGGCGCCGTTCCCCGGCGGCACGGGCAGCCCGTCCCCAGGGGACGTGACCCGCAGGCACAGCACCGCGTTGAGCAGCAGCAGTGCCGCGTAGACCCACACCAGGCCCCGGAAGCCGAACGAACCGTACGTCAGTGTTCCGATCAGCGGGCCGACCGCGACGCTCAGTCCGGCGCCCAGGGTGTACACCCCCATCACCTGGCCCCGTCGCTCCGGCGCCTGGGCGATCATCATCGCGGGCAGCGGTACGTACCCCGCCAGCCCCGCGCCGTAGACGGCGACCGCGACCGCCGCCACCGGGAAGTCGTAACCGGCCGCGGCGGGCAGGTAGTAGCAGAGCAGACAGCCGACGGCGCCGAGCACGCCACCGAACAGGGCACAGGTCTTGCGCCCGCTCCAGTTGTCGCCCAGCACGCCGAACACCAGCAGGGCACCCAGGTTGGCGACCATCATGACGACGAGCAGGGAGTTCCACTCCCCGTCGCTGAAACCCAGGTCCCGCACGAAGAAGGGCATGAAGACCCACATGCCGAACGACGGCGTGGTGTTGATGAGCCGGATGACCAGGCTGACGCCCAGCTTCGGCTTCTCCACCAGGATCCGGAACGTGCCCGCCAGCTCGGCCCGCGCGTCCCGGCCCGGCGCCAGGCCGCTGAACCCCGTCCGCTCGCGGAGCAGCAGCAGGACGACGAGGGAGCCCGCGAGGATCACCGCCAGCGAGAGCCACAGCGTCCGGTAGAAGCCGAGGGACGGCGTGACCGCGGCGAAGACGAAGGAGCCGACGATCGGGTACCCCGAGCTGTAGCAGAACCAGAACCAGCCGACCGCCTTGCTCTGGTGGTCCTTCGGCGCCACCGCCATGACCCACGACAGGAAGCCGTAGGCGAACATCGGATAGCCGAAGCCGCGCAGCCCGTACGTGGCCATGACGAGCCAGTAGCTCCCCGCCGGGACGGCGACCCCCAGCATCAGGGCGTGGAACAGCACCCAGATCCCCGCCCCCGCCGCCATCACCCGCCTGGGGCCCCACCGGTCCGACAGCAGACCCGCGCCCAGGAACGAGGCCACGGCCGCGGTGACGCCGTAGACGGTGATGATCGCGCCGGCGCCGGTCGCGGAGAAACCGAGGTCGTCGCCGAAGTACTTCGACAGATAGCTCGTCTCCACCCCGTCGCCGATCATGAACAGCAACAGGCCGACGTATCCCCAGAAGAGGTGACGGGGGATGCCCAACCGGTCCAGCGTGTGCCGCGCGGCGGGGGAGTGGGGCGCGGGGCCACCCGGCTCGTTCCGCCCGCTCATGACGTCCCCGTTCGCGCCGGCGCGATGTGGAGCTTGCGGCCGGTTCCGGCGCGGAAGGCGGCCACCGCCTCGTCGAAGCCCTCCAGCCCGAAGACGTCGCTGACCAGCGGATCCAGGTCGAGCCCGGCAGCGAGCAGGTCGATGGCGGGCTGGAAGCTGTGATGCACGGCCATCGAGCCGATGATGTCGATCTCGCGGTTGTAGACCGCGAAGGGGGAGAAGGCGGCGGTGCGCGCCGGGTCGGCGACACCGAACTGGAGGAAGGTGCCGCCCTTGCGGACCCGGGTGAGCCCGTCCTCGATGGCGGCGACGGCGCCGGTCGCGTCGATGACGACCTCGAAGCCCTGCGGCCGGTCCAGCACGTCCGCGCCCGTCGCCACGGCGTCCGCCGCGAACGACTCGGCGAAGGCCAGCCGTTCCGCGTTGACGTCGACCATCGAGACGGACGCGGCGCCCGCGCCGCGCACCACCGCGGCCATCATCAGCCCCATGGTGCCCGCGCCGTAGATCAGATAGTGCTCGCCGGGGCGGCGCGGCAGCCGGTTGAGGCCGTGCACCGCGCACGACAGCGGTTCGACCAGGCCCGCGGCCGCGTCGGACAGCTCGTCCGGCAGGACGTAGGCGCAGCGGGCCGGCACGGCGACGAACTCGGCGAAGCCGCCGTCACGCGTGACGCCGATCGCGCTGTAGTCGTCGCAGAGGTTGCCGCGCCCGACGCGGCAGTAGTGGCAGGCCCCGCAGGGGAGGTTGGGGTCGACGGCGACCCGGGCGCCCACCGCCGGTGCCGTCACGCCCGCGCCGAGGGCCACGACCCGCCCGGTCAGCTCGTGCCCGGGCACCAGCGGATACGTGGCAGAGGGGAGTTCGCCGCCCAGGATGTGCATGTCCGTGCCGCACAGGCCGCACGACGACACTTCGACGACGACCTCGCCGGGGGCCGGGACGGGATCGGCTGTTTCGGTCGACCGTGCCTCACCGGGACCGGTGACCAGGACTGCTCGCATCGGCTCGCTCCTCACTTCCTCGTGCGGACTTCCTAGTGCGGTGGCGGGACCGTAACCTCGGCGTAAACGCTTGCGCAAGCGTTTACGCCGAAGAAGCCATGAGGTAATTTCGAGATCGGCATCGACGACGACAGCGGCGCGCACTCCGCCGCACAGGAGGCTCGGGGACCATGGCAACGATGGCGGACGTGGCCCGGCACGCGGGCGTCTCCGTGGCCACCGTCTCCCACGTCCTCAACGCGACCCGTCCCGTGCGCCCCGCCACCCGCGACGCCGTGCAGGCCGCCATCGACGAACTGGGCTATACCCACAACACCCTCGCCCGCTCCCTGGTGACCTCCCGTACGAAGTCCATCGGGCTCGCCGTCTCCGCCATCAGCAACCCGTACTTCACCGAGATCTTCCAGGGCGTCGAGGCGAGCACCCTCGAAGCCGGCTACAGCCTCCTCGTCGTGGACCCGCACGACGACCCGGAACACGAGCTCAAGGCCGTCCGGCTGCTCCACGAGCGGCGCGTCGACGGCATGATCGTCGCCCCGTCCGCCGCCCCCGGCGCCCTGCTCGACCACCTCGCCCACGCGAAGGTGCCCACCGTCTTCCTCGACCGCCTCGTGGGCGACGCCCACGACCAGGTCTGCGCGGAGAACGAGGCGCCGATGGCCCGGCTGGTCGCCCACCTCGCCGAGCGCGGACACACCCGCATCGCCCTGATCGCCGGAACACCCGGCCTCAGCACCACCACCGAACGCGTCGCCGGCTACCGCACCGGCCTGGCCGAGGCCGGCCTCCCGTACCGCCCCGAACTCGTCGTCGACGGCGACTCCCAGGCCGCCGGCGCCGAACGGGCCACCCACCACCTCCTCGGCCTCGACCGGCCGCCCACCGCCCTGGTCACCGCCAACAACGCCATGACCATCGGCGCCCTCCAGGCCCTGCGCGCGACGGGCCGCCGCGTCCCAGGCGACATGGCGCTCGCCTGCTTCGACGACTTCTCCTGGGCCGACCTGTTCGAACCCCGCCTCACCGCCATCGCCCAGCCCAGCCGCGACATCGGCGCGGCGGCGGTCCGCGTGCTCCTGGACCGGCTCGCCGACCCCGACCGCGCCCCCCGCACCCTCCGGCTGCCCTGCGCCTTCGTGCACCGCGGCTCCTGCGGCTGCACGGACTGACGCGCTGATCAAGGTACTGGCCGAGGCGCTCACCGAAGCCCTGACCGAAGCTCACATCTCTGACCCACACCTGTCGAAAGGCACCGACCGCCCATGATCATCGTCGCCGGGGAAGCCCTCATCGACCTCGTCCCCGCAGGGCCCGCCGCCGACGACGAGCTGCCCGCCCTCCTGCCCCGGCGCGGCGGCGGCCCCTACAACACCGCCGTCGCCCTCGCCCGCCTCGGCTCCCCGGCCGCCTTCTGCTCCCGGCTGTCCACCGACCATTTCGGCGAGGCCCTCCTGCGCGCCCTGACGGCGGACGGCGTGGACACCTCCCTGGTCCAGCGCGGCCCCGAACCCACCACCCTGGCGGTGGCGCACATCGGCGACGGCGGCTCGGCCACCTACACCTTCCACGCGGAGGGCACCGCCGACCGCCTCTTCCGGCTCCCCGCCGGCCTCCCCCCGGCGGCCCGCGCCATCTCCTTCGGCACCTGCTCCCTCGTCCTGCAGCCGGGGGCCGGGGCCTACGAGGAGCTGATGCGCCGCGCGTCCGGAGACGGCCTGTTCACCGCGCTCGACCCGAACATCCGGCCGGGCCTCATCCCCGACGCCGACGTCTACCGGGCCCGCTTCCGTTCCTGGCTGCCCCACACCACCGTGCTCAAGCTCTCCGAGGAGGACGCGGCCTGGCTCGCGGAATCCACCGACCTCGAGGCCGCCGTCGACCAGTGGCTCGCGTCGGGTCCGTACGCCGTCGTCCTCACCCGGGGCGGCGCCGGCCTGACCGTCCGCACCCGCGACGGCGTCGAAGTGTCCGTCCCCGGCACGGAGACGGACGTCGTGGACACCATAGGAGCCGGCGATACCGTCAACGCCGCGCTGCTGCACCGCCTGGACCACCACGGCGCGCTCACGGGCACGCCCGCCCTGGACGCGGGTCAATGGCGCGACGTCCTGGCCTTCGCCGCCCGCGCCGCCGCGCTGACCTGCTCCCGCGCGGGCGCCCAGCCGCCGTACGCCTCGGAACTCGCGGGCCCGGTCCCGCGCTGACCGCTGAGGGACGTGACGAACCGGCGCCCGTCCCCCTTCCGCCCGGCCCGGGCGGCGAGGACCGCCGGGAAGCGGGATACGCGCGCACCGGAGCGCGTCGGCCCCGGCACGCCGGACGGCGCCTCGGCGGGATTGTCAGTGCCCCCTGCCATGCTGAGAGCCGATCGTCTCCCGCAAGGCCCGCCCGGCCCCCGCCGGGCGCACCGACACGCTCCCGCGGCCGAAAGGGCACCCATGCTGACGTCCACCCATGTCCCCGGCGGGCCGGCCTGGCTCGACCTTGGCACCCCCGACATCGACGCCGCCGTCGCCTTCTACGGCGCGGTCTTCGGCTGGGAGTACGCCTCGGCCGGCCCCGCCGTCGGCTACGGCTTCTTCCGGCTCGGCGGCAGGACCGTCGCCGGTGTCGGACCGCTGACGGAGGAGGGCGCCGGCTCGGCCTGGACGGTGTACTTCCGCACGGAGGACGCCGATGCCACGGCGAAGGCCGTGGAGCAGGCGGGCGGCACGGTCCGCATCGCGCCGGGTGACGTCTTCACCGCCGGCCGGATGGCCGGCTTCACCGACCCCACCGGCGCCGAGTTCGCGGTCTGGCAGGCCCGTGACGTGCGGGGGCTGGATCTGGTCAACGAGCCGGGCTCGGTCAGCTGGGTCGAGCTGTACACGACGGACCTGGCCGCGGCGGACGCGTTCTACCGTGCCGTCCTGCCCTGGGACACCCGGGACCTGCCGGTGGGCGGCGGCCTCGAGTACAAGGTCGCCGGGCCCGCCGGCGGTGGAGTGGAGACCGTGCACGGCGGCCTCATGCAGCTGCCCGAGGGGCACCTGGACGCCGGTTCCCGCTCCGAATGGCACCCCTATTTCGAGGTCGCCGACTGCGACGCGGCGGTGGCCGCGGCGGCGGGGCACGGGGCCGTCGTCCTCATCGAGGCCATGGACGCCCCGGGCATCGGGCGCGTGGGCATGTTCCTCGACCCCTTCGGAGCCCCGTTCGCGGTCATCAGAAGCGCCGAGAGGAACGCCGAGTCCTGAGAACTCGCCCCGCCCTGCGGCCCGGCGTGGTCAGTGCCCCTCGCCGGTCAGCGCCCCTCGCCGGGCGGCGTGCCGCAGCTCGGGCCGCCCGGGCCGTCGAACTGCACGGAGCTGAAGAAGTCACGGTAGGCGGGGAAGAAGTTGCCCTTGCCGGTCGGCCCGGCGGACGTGACGGTCGTGCAGCCGGTGTAGTTGGCGTCGGACCAGAGACGGATGGTCGAGGAGGTGCGGTTCCAGTCCGATTTGGCCCTGTCGTTCATGCCGAGAGGGGCGAGGCCCGGTGTGTTCCCGCGTAGCCGGATCATGTCGCCGGTGCCGTCGAGGCCCGAGAACATGCAGTAGTAGCCGACGGGGCAACGGTCATACCCGTCGGCGGCGTGGGCTGTGGAGACCGGCAGCACGGTGCCGGCCAGGGCGGCCACCGGAACGAGCAGTGTGCGCAAGATGTTTCTCATGTTCGTGTGTCTCCCCGGGCCGGATGGCGAAGCCGCGTTGACGAGCCGTTGCGTCAAGGATCGAGGAGCCCGCGCTCGGCGCCAAGGGCTGTGCCCACGTTCACCCTTGGGGATATATGTCGTGAACTTCTCGCCCCGGCCGCCGATTTCGCGTCACCTGTTTGACCGGTGACGCCAGCCTGTGCGACAGTCGGTCATCGAAGAAGCCTGCGCACATGAACGCACGGAGTGATTCGCATGATCAACAGACGTGGCTTCGGCAAGGCCCTGGGACTGGGCACGAGCGCGGCCGCCGTTTCACTGACCGGCTTGGGGGGCTCGCGGAGCGCGTCCGCCGACACTCGGAGCGCATCCACGACGTCGACATCGGCACCGACATCCACCTTTCCGCAGCTGAAGCAGATCAAGGCCGGCCTGCTGAACGTCGGCTACGCCGAACTGGGCCCCGCCCACGGCCCGGTGGTCATCTGTCTGCACGGCTGGCCGTATGACATCCACAGCTACGTCGACGTCGCCCCTCTGCTGGCCGGGGAGGGCTACCGGGTGATCGTCCCGTATCTGCGCGGTCACGGCGCGACGCGCTTCCTCTCCGGCCGGACGTTCCGGAACGGCCAGCAGTCGGCCCTCGCCCTCGACCTCCTCGCCCTGATGGACGCCCTGAAGATCGAGAGGGCTGTGCTGGCCGGCTTCGACTGGGGCTCGCGCACCGCCGACATCGTCGCCGCGCTCCACCCCGAACGCTGCAAGGCCCTCGTCTCGGTGGGCGGATATCTCATCACCGACCGCCAGGCGAATCTGAAGCCGCTGGCCCCCAAAGCCGAACACGCCTGGTGGTACCAGTACTACTTCGCCACCGAGCGAGGCCGGCTCGCCATGGAGGACAAGACCCTGCGGCACGACCTCACCAGGCTCGTCTGGGACACCGTCTCCCCTACGTGGGAGTTCGACGACGCCACGTTCGAGCGCACCGCGGCAGCGTTCGACAACCCCGACTACGCGGCCGTCGTCATCCACAACTACCGTTGGCGGCTGGGCCTCGCCGACGGCGAGCGCCGCTACGACGGACTCGAGAAGCGGCTCGCCGCGCGGCCGGTCATCGAGGTGCCCACCATCACCCTCGACCCCGAACGGGACCCCTTCACGGCTCCGGGCGACGGCGCCTCGTACCGCGACAGGTTCACGGGCGCGTACGAGCACCGAACCCTGACGGGGATCGGCCACAACCTGCCCCAGGAGGCGCCCGAGGCATTCGCCCGGGCCGTCGTCGACGCGGACCGGTCCTGACGAAGCACCCGGAAGCACCCGGAAGCATCCGCCCGAGACGGAACGGAGTTCGACATGGAGCACGGCAGCACCACCGACACCACCACCGATACCACTACGGCGGCGACACGCCGGGCGCGCTTCGGCCGGCTGCCCGAGCGAATCCGCTACGAGGACATGGTCGAGGAAAGGGCGGCCTCGGCGCACGACTCGGCGCGCCACGCCCACGACCCCGAGGGGTCATGGAAGTTCTTCTCCTGCCTCGCCGTCGACCTCGGCCTCTGAGCGGAGGAGGCGGTGACGGATCTTGCCCGGCGCCACCGTCACCTGCCAGACTGGTGATGTGAATCTCGACCATGTCTTCGTATGCGGCAATCCGGCACTTGACTTCGCCGCGACGCTGCGGGCGCGCCGCTCCGTGCGCTTCGAGATGTTCACGACGCCCGACAGGCTGAACGCCTGGTACGTGGAGTCCGGCCTCGTCGACGCGGTCTCCCCCGGGCAGGAGGCCGACGTCGAGCGGGCGAGGTCCGTACGGGAAGCGATCTACCAGCTCGTCACGGCCCGCAGGCTCGGGCAGGAGTACGACAGGGCGGCGCTGGCCGTCGTGAACAACGCGGCCCGCAAGCCGCCCGCGGTGCCGCAGCTCACTCCGTCGGGACGGTGGACGCAGGCGACGCCGGAAGAAGCCCTCTCCATGGTGGCGCGGCACGCCGTCGAGCTCCTGAACGGGGCGGACGTGCCCCTGCTCAAGGAGTGCGGCAACCCGGAGTGCACCCGCACCTACATCGACCGCTCGCGGGGCATGCGCCGGCAGTGGTGCGGGATGGACTCCTGCGGCAACAAGATCAAGGCAGCCGCGTACCGGGCCCGCAAGAAGAGCACGCCCGCGACGCCCCACTGACCGGCCCGGCCCCGCTCAGCCGTCCACCTCCCGTCGCCGGGCGGCGGACGCGGCGCCCACGAGGAAGAGCGCGGCCCCGCAGGCCTGGACGATCGCCAGCCCCATGAACGTCCGCTGGATGCCCGCCGATTCCACGGCGGTGCCCGCCGCCGCCAGGCCCAAGGTGCCCCCCGAGAGCGCGCCCGCCGCGATCACGGTGAGGGTGGAGGAACGCAGCGGCGCCGGGATGGCGGCGGTGCGCACCGCCGCCATCGGGGCGTTCGACACACCGTTCAACAGCCCCACCACGACCAGGAAGACCGTCAGCGCGCCCGGTCCCAGCGGGAGCAGCAGGGCCAGGAAGGCGATGCCCTGGCCCGCCCGGCCGAGGACGGCCAGGCGCAGGTTGGACAGCCGGCGCAGGGCGGGCCCCACCAGGAAGGTGCCCAGCAGCGCGCCGCCGCCGAAGGCGCCCAGCAGCACACCGGACAGGGTGGACGATCCGTGCCGCAGCAGGACGAAGACGGGGATGAGCGCGAACAGGGCCTGCCAGGCGCTCTCGCCGAGGATCTGGGCGAGCGTCCAGTGGCCGAGCATCCGGTCACGGAACAGGACGGCCATGCTGTCGCGCAGCCGGCCGCGGCGCGGTGCCACGGCGATGGGAAGGTCGCGCGGCAGGCCCCAGCGGAGCAGGATCGCGGAGCACAGGAAGCTGAGCGCGTCCAGGAACAGCACGGCCGGGGCCCCCATCGCCGCGATGAGCAGTCCGGCGGCCGGCGGTCCGAGCAGGATGGTCAGGCGGGTGGCGCCCTGGAGACGGGCGTTGGCCTTGCTGAGCAGGGTCTCGTCGTCGCCGACTAGGGCGGGCAGGATGGCCTGCTGGCTGGCCACGTAGGGCGCGAAGAAGGAGCCCACCGCGAAGAGCAGCACCATGAACACCGGCGTGCCGAGCAGTCCGGCCGAGTGCAGCAGCGGCACCAGGGCGATCAGCGGCGCGCGGGCGGTGTCGGCGAGCAGCAGCACCTTCCGGGGGCCCAGCCGTCCCGCGAGGGAGGCACCCAGCAGGCCGAAGACCGCGACGGCGACCATCTGAGCGGCCATCACCTTGCTCATGGCGGCGGGTGACCCGGTGCTCTGCAGGGCGAACCACGGCAGTGCGACGGCGCTCAGCTGGGAGCCCGTCATCGACAGCACCTCCGCGCACAGCAGCGTCCGGAGCGTGGCCCGGTGGTCGGCCGCGGTCGTCGCGGGTGCCGGAGCCGGTGGTGAGGTGGCGGGAGGCGTCGATTCCATGTCGCCCTTCGCGGATTCCATGTCGTCCCTTTCGGTTGGTGGAGGCGGATCCCCGGGCCCCTGGGGGCCCGGGCCGCGCCGCCCGAGGTGGTCTCGGGGGCGCGGCCCGGGCCGGCGGGGGCGGTCAGCGGCGGCGCTGTGCCTGCCGCGCGGCGGCGGCGCCGCGGGAGCGGGCCGCCCGGTCGCGCAGGTCGATCCGGGTCCGTGAGCCGTCGGCCCCCGTCCCGTCCGCCGGCCTCGGGTGGTCGCCGAGGGCGTCCGCGAGGGCCGCGACCGTCGGGTGCTCGAAGAGCCGCGAGATCGGCAGGTCCCGCTCGAGCACGGCCGTCAGCCGGCTGTGCAGCTTGGCCAGCAGCAGGGAGTTGCCGCCCAGGTCGTAGAAGTTGTCGTGGGCGCCGACCTCGGCCAGGCCCAGGACCTCCGACCACACCTCGGCGATCCGCCGCGCCAGACCGGTGCTCGGCGCGACCCAGTCGGAGCGGGTCGCCAGGTCCTCGCGCCCCGGCCGGGGCAGCGCGGCCTCGTCGACCTTGCCGTTGGGCGTCAGCGGCAGCGCGTCCAGCCAGACGGCGGCCTCCGGGACCATGAAGGCGGGCAGCTTGGCGCGCAGCCGCCCGAGCAGCTCCGTCGCCTCCGGGCGCCGCCCGGTGCCCGGCACCAGATAGGCCGTCAGCGCCGGAGAGCGTTTCGGGTCCGCCTGCACCCGGGCCAGGGCCACCTCGGGCTCGGCCAGCAGGACGGCCTCGATCTCGCCCGGCTCGATCCGGTAGCCACGGACCTTGACCTGCCGGTCGGCGCGGCCGAGGAACTCGACGGTGCCGTCGGGCAGCCGCCGGCCGAGGTCGCCGGTGCGGTAGACCACTCCGGGCGCGCCGTCCGGCCCAGTGGGGCGGAAGCGTTCGGCGGTGAGTTCGGGCCGGCGCCAGTAGCCCGCGGCGACGAGGGCGCCGCCCAGGCAGATCTCGCCCACCACACCGGCCGGGCAGCGCCGGCCCCGGGCGTCGAGGATCAGGGCCTCCACCCCGGCGAGCGGCCGGCCCAGCCGGTTCAGCGGGCCCTCCTGGCCGTCGGCGAACTCGTGGTGGAGCGCGAACACGGTGGTCTCGGTGGGGCCGTAGACGTTGCGCACCCGGTAGGGGAGGCCGGCGGGCGGCCACTGGGTGAAGGCCGCGCCGCCCACCAGGAGGTGGCGCAGGTGACGGGGCGTGGGGGTGTCCGCGTTCCACATGGCCTCGGCGAGCGGGGTCATCACCAGGCAGGTCGAGATCCGTCGCTCGTCCAGCCAGCCCGCGAGCTCCGGGGCGAGCACCGGGCCCTCCAGCGGGACCACGCAGCCGCCCGAACCGAGGGCCGACCAGATGTCCCACTGCGAGGCGTCGAAGCCGGGGCTGAGGACCTGGGCGACGCGGTCGTGCGGCCCGAGGCCGAACGACTCGCGGCCCCACAGCACCAGCCGGCCGAGGCCGCCGTGGCGGACGGCGACGCCCTTGGGACGGCCGGTCGTGCCGGAGGTGTAGATGACGTAGGCCGTCGAGTCGGGATCGGGGACGCGCAGGGCCACCGGGGCGGTGGCGTCCGTAACGGTGCCTCCCACGTCGCTGACGTCGAGCACCGGACGGCCGGTCGCGGCGAGCCGCTCGCGCAACGCCGGGTCGTCGGTCAGGACGGCGCAGGCGTCCAGGTCGTCCAGGATGAAGTCGATCCGGTCGTCGGGGTGTCCCGGTTCGATCGGGGAGAACGCGGCCCCGGCCTGCCACGCGGCCAGCATCGCCACGGGCAGTGCGGCGCCCCGGCCGAGCACGATCGCGACCACGGGGTCGGTGGCGCGCAGACGCGGACGGATCCGGTCGGCGAGCGCGGTGGCACGTTCGGCCAGGGACCGGTAGTCGAGTGTGCCGTCGGCCGTCTCCACCGCCGGAGCCCCGGGCTGCCGCGCGCACCAGTGGGCCACGAGCTCGGGCACGGTGGCGACGGGCGGTGCGGACGGGCCGCGCTCGGCCGCCAGGAGCGGCGCGAGGTCGGTGCCGGCCAGGTCCAGTTCGTCGATCGGCAGGTCCAGCCGGTCGGGCAGCGCGTTCATGACCCGGCCGAGGAGCGTGGCGAACTGGGCCACGTCGGCGGGCCGGTAGCGGTCGCCCCGGTAGGTCACCACACCGCTCAGCGTGCTTCCGTCGACGGTGAGCACCACGGTCAGCCCGAGCTTGCCGAGGAAGCCGGCGCCCTGCCGGTCGAAGGCGAAGGGCGTCAGCGGCCGGCCGGCCAGGGTGGGCTGCCCGTCGCTCGCGGTCTCCAGGCTCAGCTGGACGTCGGCGTACGGGGTGCGGCCCGGCCTGCGGGGCGGGTTGAGGCGGTCGACGATCTCCTCGAAGGGCGCGTCCCGGTGCTCCACGGCGCCCAGCAGCTCGGCGCGCATCGCGTGCAGCAGGTCGAGCACCGTCGCCCCGTCGGCGGGACGCGACCGCAGGACGACCGTGTCCAGGCACGGCCCCAGCAGATCGGCGAACTCCGGCTCGTCACGGTGGGCGAGCGGCCCGGCGAAGACGACGTCGTCCGTGCCGGTCCAGCGGTGCAGCAGCGTGGCCAGGGCGGCGGCCGCCGTCAGATACGGGGTGAAGCCGTGCTCGCGCTGCAGCGGACGCCAGCGCTCCAGCAGGCCGCCGTCCAGGGGGATCGGCACGGCACCGTTGGGGCCGTTCGTCCGGGGCGCGGGGAAGTCCAGGTACGGCGGGGCCCCGGCCAGGTGCTCGGCCCAGTGGGCCAGGTCGGCGGCGCGCCGCGAGCCCTCCCGCCGGGCCTCCTGGGCCGCGACGAAGTCCCGGTACTGGACCCGGCCGCGCGGGGCGGCCACGCCGGACACGGCCACGTCTGTGACCGCCTCCGCGGCCACGGGGAGCGGCCGGAGCGGCTCGCCGTCGTCGCCGGCAGGCAGCCCGAGACCGTCCAGGGGCAGGTCCAGCAGCTCGGGCAGCCCGGAGAGCAGCCGGCCGAACGCCTCGGCCAGCAGCCGGACGTCCTCGGCGGCGAACCGGTCGCCCCGGTAGGAGAAGGCGCCGGAGAGCGTGCCGTCCTGCTCGGAGAGGGTGACGGTCAGCGCGAACTTGGTCTCCTGATCCCAGAAGGAGTCGAAGAACAGCGGGCGCAGCTCACCGCCGCCGAGCACGGTGCGACGGCCGCTGAGCAGGTTCATGTTCAGCGCGACGTCGGCGTAGGGCGTCCGGCCCGGGCGCCGCTCCGGCCGCAGCCGCTCCATCAGTTCGTCGAAGGGGGCGCCGCGGTGCTCGAACGCCTCCAGCACCTCGGACCGCATCGCCCGCACCGCGTCCCGCAGCGTCGCGTCCCCGGCGGGACGCGACCGCAGCACCGTCAGGTCCAGGCACGGCCCGAGGAGGTCGGCGAAACGGCCTCGGTCGCGGGTGGAGACGGGGACGCCGAAGGTGACGTCCGGGCGGCCGGTCCAGCGGTGCAGCAGGACGGCCAGCGCCGTGGCGGCGGCCATGAACCAGGACACGCCCTGCTCGGACTGCAGCCGGCGCAGCCGCTCCATGGCGTTCGCCGGCAGCGGGATCGCGACCGCGCCGTTCGGCCCGGACACGGTCGGCTCGGGCAGGTGGGCGTACGCGGGGGCGCCGGCGAGCCGTTCGGTGGCGTGGGCGAGGTCGGCGGCGCGCCGTTCGCCGTCGCGCCCGGCCTCCTGGTCGGCCACGAAGTCGCGGTACTGGACGGCGGGCGGCTCGGCTGCCCGGCCCTGGGCGACCGCGTTCCAGGACCGCTCCAGCTCGCGCAGCAGCACCGGCACCGACTCGCCGTCGACCACCAGGTGGTGGAGGCAGAGCAGCAGGACGCGGTCCGTGCCGCCGGTGTCCGCCAGGGCCACCCGCAGCAGCCGGCCCGAGGCCGGGTCGAAGGGGCGGCGCGCCGCCCGGTCGAGCCAGTCCCGCAGACCGTCGTCGGGCGCGACGGCGGCCCGCAGGTCGAGCTGCTCGATCTCGGGGCTCCACGCCTCGCCGATCAGCTGACGCAGCCGGTCCCCGTGCTCCACGAAGCGGGTGCGCAGGATCTCCTGGCGCCGGATCAGGTCGTCCAGCGCCCGGCGCAGCAGACCGGCGTCGAGCCCGGCCTCGGCCCGCCAGGCGAGCACCACGTTGTAGCGGGCGTCGTCCGGGGCGGCGCGCTCGGCCAGCCAGATCCGCTCCTGGAAACCGGAGGCGGGCAGCAACTGCCCCGTCGTCACCCCATCCGCGTCGGCGGAAGCGGCGCCCGTGGGGGCCGTTCCCGTGTGGGAGTCGACCAGGTCGGCGAAGTCCTGCAGCCGGGGGCTCTCGAAAAGGGTACGCAGGGGGAGGGAGGGGCCGAAGTCGCGGGTGACCCGGCCCAGCATCCGTACGGCCAGCAACGAGTGGCCGCCGAGGGCGAAGAAGGAGTCGTCCGCGCCGACCGAGGGCACGCCCAGCAGTCCGGCCCACAGGGCGGCCAGCGTCCGCGCGGTCGGGGTGCGCGGCTCGCCCGTACCGGCGCTCTCCAGCGGCACGCCGTCGGCGCGCAGGGCCGCCGTGTCCAGCTTGCCGTTGACGGTCAGCCGGATCTCCGGGACGGTCCGGAACCGGGCCGGGATCATGTACTCGGGCAGCTTGGCCCCCAGATGCCGGCGCAACTCGGCCCCGGTCGGCGGCCCACCGGCGGTCAGCAGATAGGCGACGAGCCGGTCGTCCTCGACCAGCACGGTGGCGTCCGCCACGGCCGGGTGCTCGCGCAGACAGGACTGGATCTCGCCGAGCTCGATGCGGTAACCGCGCAACTGGACCTGGGAGTCGCCGCGGCCGAGGTACTCCAGGGAGCCGTCGGGGCGATAGCGGGCCAGGTCACCGCTGCGGAAGAGGGTGCCCCCACCGAACAGATCCGGCACGAAGCGCTCGGCGGTCAGCTCCGGGCGCCCCAGATAGCCGGCCGTGACGCCCTCGCCGCCGACCAGGATCTCGCCGACGGCCCCCACCGGCAGCAACCGGCCGCGAGTGCGCGGGTCCACCAGATGGACGGTGGTGGTCGGGATGGGGGTGCCGATCACACTGCGGTCGGCGTCCGCGTCGGCCCGGGTGACGGTGCGGACGGTCACGTGCACGGTCGTCTCGGTGATCCCGTACATGTTGACCAGCCGGACCTGCGGGCGGCGGTCCAGCCAGCCGCCGAGCATCGCGGGCTGGAGCCGCTCCCCGCCGAAGATCACATAACGCAGGTGGTCGAGCGGGGCCGGCGACTCCTCCTCCACCGCGAGCAACTGCCGGAAGGCGCTGGGCGTCTGGTTGAGGACGGTGACCCGCTCCCGCTGCAGCAGCTGCCAGAACTGCCGGGCGTCGCGGGCCTCTTCCTCCGGGACGACGACCACCCGGCCACCGTGGGCCAGCCCGCAGAACAGCTCCCACACCGAGAAGTCGAAGGCGTACGAGTGGAACATCGTCCACACGTCGGCGGAGCCGAAACCGAAGGGGAAACGGTCGTTGACGATCAGCCGGACGGCGTTGCGGTGGCTGACCACGACACCCTTGGGGCGCCCGGTGGTGCCGGAGGTGTAGATGCAGTACGCGGGGGAGTCGGGGCCGGTGTCGGGCAGCACCGCGCCGTCGGCGCCGGGCGTCGCGGCGAGCTCCTCGGGCGTCACCACCGTGCCCGTGAAGTCAACACGCCCGGGCGTGTCCTCGTCGGCCACCACGAAGCGGGTGCCGGAGTCGGCGAGGATGAAGGACTGCCGCTCGGCCGGCACCGCCGGGTCGATCGGCAGATACGCCGCCCCCGCCAGCAGGACCGCCAGCATCGCCTCGGCCTGGGCCAGGCCCCGGGGCAGCAGCAGGGCCACCAGCTCGCCCGGCCGGACCCCGCGCGCCACCAGGCCCCTGGCCAGCAGCTCCGCGCGGGCCCGCAGCTCACCGTAGGTGCGGTGCTCCTGCCCGTAGGACAGGGCCACCGCCCGCGGCCGCACCGCGGCCTGTTCGCGCACCAGCGCGTGCAGCGTGGTCTGGGGGTACTGGGCCTCGGTGGCGTTCCACACCGCCAGCTGGGTGTGCGCCTCCTGCTCCGTCAGCGGATCGGCCTCGCCGACCGGCCGCCCGGGCGAGGCGAGCAGCTGCTCAAGCAGCCGGGCGTAGTGCTCGGCCATCAACTGCATCTGCGGCTCGTCGAAGTACAGGCCGTTGAAGACCAGCCGGCCGTCCAGGGCGGCGCCGTCGGGGCGCAGGAAGAGCGTCAGGTCGTACTTCCCGTAGCCGCTGCCCTCCTCGATGAGCCGCGCGGCGGTGCCGTCGGGCAGGGTGAGGGAGCGCGGCCCGGCGGCGTAGCAGAAGAACACGTCGAACAGGGCGGTCCGGCTCATGTCCTTGCCGGGGTCGAGCCGTGCCACGAGCTCGTCGAAGGGGGCCAGCGGGTGGCTGCGGGCGCGGTCGAGCGCGGCGCCGGCCGCGGCGGCCAGGTCGTCGAACGAGGCCGAGACCGGGGTGCCCAGCCTCAGCGGCAGCAGGTTCGCCAGCGGCCCCACGACCGTGCCGGATCCGTCCCGCCGATTGGCGTCGGCGACGCCGAGCACCATCTCGTCCTGGCCGGAGTACCAGCTCAGCAGCACGGAGAAGGCGGCGAGCAGCACCTGTTCCTCGCTCAGCCCCCGCTCCGTCGCGAAGCGTTCGAGCGGCAGGCTCGCGGGCAGGCGCAGCGGGACGGACTGCTCCTGGTAGACGTGCACCGCCTCGCGCGGGCGACGCTCGGGCAGCCGCAGGGGGTCGATCTCGCCGCGCAGCTCCTCGGCGCGGGCGGCGAGGTCGTGCTCCTTGCGGTCCTCCGGGAGGGCCTCCAGCCAGTCGCGATAGCCGGCGCCCGCGTCCGGCGCGGCGTCGGGGGCGGCGTCGGGGGCGGCCAGGATCTGCTCGGCGAGGATGGTCAGGGAGACCCGGTCGACCACTGCCTGGTGCCCGGCCAGCGCGAGCCACGCCCCGCCGTCGGTGTCGGGCTGGACGGCCACGCGCAGCAGCGGCCCGGCGGCCAGGTCGAAGGGCTCGGCGGCCCAGGCGCGCAGGCCGGCGGGAACCGCGTCGACGGGGCTGACGTCGTCGGCCACCGGCTCGAACCAGTGCGGCGCGATACGGGTGCCGGAGGTGACGCACTGGGCGATCCGGTCGTCGACGAGGACCAGGTTGGTCCGCAGCGCCTCGTGGGCCCGCTCCGCCCGGGTCACCGCCGCGCGCAGCGCCTCGGGCTCGGGCGCACGGTCGAGCCGTACGTACAGCGGCAGGTTGTGGTAGACGGGCGGCCCGTCGTAGACCACACCGCGCTCGAAGTGGTCGATGAAGCCCATCCGGCCCTGGTGCGCGGAGGCCGGGTGGAGCGCCCCGGCCTCGACGGGCTCCGGGGCCTGCACGACCGGCTCGACCGGCGCGACGGCCGCGTAGCAGTCGGCGAGTTCGCGCAGGAAGACGCCGGCCGAACCGCCGTCCCACACGAGGTGGTGGAGACAGACGAACAGCACCTGGTCGTCCTCGCCCAACTGGACCAGCGCGGCCGTCAGCAGCCGTCCCGAGGCGGGCTCGAACGCGTGGTGGGCCAGCCCGTTCAGCCGCTCGCGCAGGACCTCCTCGCGGTCGTCGCGGCCGCGCAGGTCGAGGAACTCCGGCTCCGGCGACCACGGCTCGTCGACGACCTGCCGCAGGCGCCCGTCGTGCTCCACGAAGGACGTGCGCAGGATCTCGTGCCGGGACACCAGCAGGGCCAGCGCCCGAGTGAGGGCGCCCTTCTCCAGCCCGCCGGGTATGCGCCAGGCGAGCGGCACGTTGTAGGCGGCGCTCCCCGGCTCCAGCCGCTCGGCCAGCCAGATCCGCTCCTGGAAGCCGGAGGCGGGGAACGACGACCGGGGCTCCTCGGCCGCGACTTCCTCGGCCGCCTCCTCCTCGACCGGTCCGGGGGTGCGCAGGGTGTCGATGTGGGCGGCGAGCTCGCCCAGGCGGGGGTGCTCGAAGACGGCGCGGACGGAGGTGTCGAGGTCGAGGCGCCGGGTGATGGCGTCGGCGAGCTCGGCGGCGAGGAGGGAATGTCCGCCGAGTTCGAAGAAGGAGTCGTCGGGAGTGATGCCGTCGATGCCGAGGACGTCCTGCCACAGCTCGATCAGCGCGGCGGTGGTGGCGCTGTCCGCCGGGGCCGCCTGCCCGGCGGCGACCTCGGAGCCGGAACCGGAACCGAAGCCGGAGTCTGAACCGACTGTGCTGAAGCGGACCCGGGGCGCCCGCTCACCGAGCCGCTCGCGCAGCAGGGCGGTCAGCCGCGCGGCGGGTACGTCGGTGGCGGCGGCCGGGTCGAGGGTCAGGCGGGCGGCGAGCTCGGCGTCGCCGCCGGTCGGTGTCACCACGGCGTGCCGCACGGCGGGGTGGTCGCGCAGCAGGGCGGCCACCTCGCGGGTGTTCACCGGGCCCGTCACCGCGTCGACGCGCTCGCCGAGCGCGCCCAGGGGCGCGTGCGGGTCCGTGGCGACGGCGGTCAGCACCTCGGTGTAGTGCGCCGCCATCATCGCCACCAGGGTGGGGCCGCAGGCCCCGGCGGGGTCCTTCCACAGCACGTGGGTGCCGCCGGAGTCCTCCCGGACCATCACGGCGAGGGTGTAGTCGGCGCTGCTCTCCATGTCGAGCAGGCTCAGCACACACCCCGCCCCCTCGGGCGCCCCCTCCGGCCGCAGTTCGAACCGCTGCACGTCGACGTCCTGGCGCAGCCCGGCGTGCCAGTACTGGAAGACCGTCTGGTGGCTGCGCGCGTACGCCTGCCAGCCGGTGAGGCCGACCTCGCGCAGGATCGCCGGCAGAGGCAGGTCGCCGTTGGCCATCGCGGCCTTGACGTCGCCGCGCAGGGCGCGGATCAGCTCGGCGTAGCTCTCCGTTCCCCCGACCCGTCGGCGGATGGGCAGGGCGTTGACGAAGTAGCCGACCTTGTCGCGCAGTTCCCCGGCCGAGCGGCCGTGGTACGGGATCGAGGCCAGCAGGTCGTCCTCGCCCGCGAAGCGGCGCAGCAGCGCGAAATACGCGCCGAGGAGCACGGTGAAGTACGACACGCCGAGTTCCTCGGCCCGCGCCCGCAGGCGCGGCACCAGGGAGGCGGGCACCTCGGTGCTGAGCACGGTGTAGCCGGGCTCGTCGACGCTCGCGGGCAGTTCGAAGCCGGTGCCGTCGCCGAGCGCCGTGCGCCAGTGGGCGCGCCGGTCGTCCCCGGCGGGGGTGTCGGCCAGTTCGCGGGAGCGCCGGGCGAAGGCGGTCAGCGGCCCGATGTGGTCGGCCGGGGCCAGGGGCTGCCCGGCGTAGGCGCGGCGCAGCGCGTCCAGCAGCAGCAGGACCGAGGCGCCGTCGTGGACCAGGTGGTGCACGGCGATCAGCAGGACGCTCCCCTCGTCGCCGTGCAGCACGTCGACCCGCGCCAGCGGGCCCGCGGTCAGGTCGAACGGGCGCTGCCAGGTGGCTCGTACGGCCTCCACCGGGTCGCCCGGGACGGTGTGCTCGGTCACGGGGATCGGCGGCGCGTCGGCCCAGCTCAGCCGGGGGCCTCCCGGGCCCTCCACGACCCGCGCGCGCAGCTGCGGGTACGCCTCGCCGAGCGCGGCGACGGCGCGGCGCAGCCGCTGCGGGTCGAGCGTGCCCGTGACGCGGTACGGGGTCGGGATGATGTGCGTCCACTGGAGCGGGTCGAGCCGCCAGGAGATCCACATGGCCTCCTGGCCGACCGACAGCGGGAGTTCGCTGCCGGTCGCGGGGGTGCCGGGGGCGTCGGTCATGGTCGGTTCGTCGCTCATCGGTTCCTCGTTCATCGGACGGCCCCGGTGGTGCCGGTGGTGTTCGGGTGGTGGTTCGATACGGCGGCGCTCAGCCGGTCGACGGCGGCGGAGACGTCGCCCGCGCCCTCGCCGCCTTCCTCTTCCTCTTGCGCGCGCTCGTGGCGCAGCGCGGCGAGACGGGCCCGGGCGCCGGCGCAGTACACGTCGGCCAGGTCCTGGACCTCCTGGTCGCCCGAGGTGCCGGGGCTCGCGGCCCGCGCCAGGGTGAGCGACATCGTCAGCAGCTCGGTGGCCGTGCGGTTCAGCAGGATCATCAGCCTCTGCCTGGCGGCGAGTCCGGCGCGGTCGGGGTGGCGGCGCGTCAGTTCGAGACATTCGCGTCCGAAGCGGTGGACCTGCTCCCGGACGAACGCCAGGTGCGCCAGGTTGCGGGCCGACAGCGCGTGGTCGTCACCGAAGTCGACGGGCGACGGAGCCTGTTCCGCGGCGAGCTCGGCGGCGTGGTCGGGCTCGGGGTAGTAGTAGGACAGCAGGGTGCGCGACGCGCTCCAGTGGTCCAGCAGGAAGTCCACCCCGCCGGTGATCCGCAGGCCGCGCACGTCCCGGAAGGCCCGCTCCACGGCGTGCGGGGGCGCCTGCCTGTCCCGCTTGCTCCGCGCGGTCTCGTAGCCCGCGCCGCCCAGCATCGACAGGGTCCGCTCGGCGACCCGCCAGCCGAGGACCGAGCAGATGTTCTTGGACGCGTTCTGCTCGAACTTGAGGTTGACGTCCGTGCCGTTGTCCTCGCCCAGCAGGCTCCAGCGGGCCGTGCTCTCCAGCGCGAAGATCTCCGCCTGGCTCTTGGCGAGACGGCGCCGGATCTCCTCGTACTCGCCGAGCCCCCGGCCGTCCACCGACCGGCGGGCCGTGAAGTCCCGCGCCCAGGACAGACAGAGCTTCGCGGTGGCCAGCGAAGGAGCGGCGATGATGTACAGCCGCCCCCGCACCACCAGCAGCGAGACCGCCGGGGTCAGCCGCGAGGTGTGCTCCGGGTCGGGCTCGGCGAGCGCCAGCTCGGCCGGGACGCGCACGTCGTCCAGGTCGAGCCCGCCGAAGGGCAGCCCGCGCATGCCCATCAGCTCCTGGGGGCCGGTGCGCCGCACCCCGGGCGTGTCGGCGTCGACGAAGAACAGCCGGTTGCGTTCGGCGCCGTCGGGATCCCGGACCGAGGCGGTGACGCTGAACAGGCCCCCGGCCGGGGCGTTGACGACCTGGACCTTCCGCCCGTTGAGCAGATAGGCCGCGCCGTCCTCCACCACGGTCGCCGTCGTGGCGCGCCCCTGGTTGGCGGCGCCCTCCGGCTCGGTGTCGGCGCTGCCGGACAGGCCGCCCGCCAGCACGTGCGCCCTGACCCGGTCGGCCAGCGGACCCGGCGGCAGCACCGGCAGGAAGGCGCCCGCGCCGAGGGCGTTCTCGATGCCCAGCAGCACCGCCACCGGGAAGCACCGGGAGGCGGCCTCCTCGATGACCCGGAACGTGTTGTACGAGGACAGTCCGTGACCGCCCACATCGGAGCCGGCCTGGAGCCTGAGGTAGCCGCGCTCGGCCAGTTCGGCCAGGAAGCCCTCCGGCAGGGCGCCGTCGGCGTCGACCTCGTCGGGGTCGATCCGCTCGCGCAACAGGGCGCCGACGGCGGCCACCGCCGCGTCGCCGCGCTCACGGTCCTCGGGCCGCTGCTCGGGGAAGGGGTGGATCAGGTCCCAGCGGAACCGGCCCTGGTACAGCTCCTCCAGGAAGCTGGGCCGGTCGGGGTCGCTGGCGAGGTTGCGGGTGCGTGGAGCCATCACGGTCCTTCGGGACGTACGGAAGGTCGGGTCGTGTCAGTGGGTGGTCGCCGGCCGGGGCGCGTGCCCCTGCCACGCGGAGAGCGCCTTGCGGTCGGTCTTGCCGGACGGGTTGACCGGCAGTTCGGGCAGGCGCACGAACCGCCCGGGGACCATGTGCGCGGGCAGTGCCCGGCGGGCGTGCGCGGCCAGCCGCTCGGAGTGCTCCCGCTCGTCGCCCTCACCGTCCCCCCGCGCAGTGGCGTCGGGCGTGGTGTAGAAGGCGGTGAGCATCGGTTCGCCGATCCGGCTGAGCGTCCTGACCACCACCAGCTCCCGGACGCCCGGCGCGTCCTGGAGCCTGCTCTCGACCTCGCCGAGCTCGATCCGGAAGCCGTTGATCTTCACCTGGTCGTCGGCCCGCCCGGCGAAGCAGTACATGCCGTCCGGCAGCAGCCGGGCCAGGTCGCCGCTGCGGTAGTGGCGCCGGGTGCCGCCCCCGGGGACGGGCAGCAGCGGGAAGCGTTCGGCGGTCAGCTCGGGCCGGTTCAGATAGCCCAGCGCCACCCCGTCACCGGCCACCACGATCTCGCCGGTCTCACCGGGGCGGACCGGCTCCCCGTCCTCGCCGACGACCCGGAACTCCCAGCCGTCCAGCGGTTCGCCGATGTCGAACGCGAACGCGTCGCCCCCGGGCGCGTCCTCCGCCCGGTCCAGCTCCTCGTCGGTGAAGAGCCGGTAGGTGACGAACACGGTCGCCTCGGTGATGCCGTAGGTGTTGACGAACCGGGTCGACCGGCCCGCCGCCTCCCGCCAGGCCCGCACGTCCCGGATGTCGACCGACTCCCCACCGAAGATCACATACCGCAGGTCCGACGGCACCTCGCCGGTGCGCCGGGCCGCCCGGGTCAGGTGGCGGAACACCGAGGGCACCACGTTGAAGACGGTCACGGCCTCGTCGGCCAGCAGCCGCAGCGTCGCCTGCGGCGAGGCCGCCGTCGCGTGCGGCACCACGACGAGCGTGCCGCCGCTCAGCAACGAGCCCCAGATCTCCCACACCGAGAAGTCGAAGGAGTACGAGTGGAAGAGGGTCCACACGTCGCCCTCGCGCAGCTCGTAACGGCGGGCGCAGGCCCGGACCATGGCCGCCACGTTCCGGTGCGGCACCTGCACCCCCTTGGGGCGGCCGGTGGAACCCGAGGTGTAGATGACGTACGCGGGCGCGTCCGGCGTCACATCCGCCGGGGGAGCGGCCACCGGGCCGTCTGGCCGAGCGAGTCCGTCCAGGCGCAGGACCGGCAGCTCCGCGAGTTCGGAGGGCACCTCCTGGTCGGAGACGACCAGCGCGAGCCGGGCGTCGCGGGCGGTGAACAGCAGACGCTCGGCCGGGTACGAGGGGTCGAGCGGCACGTAGGTGTGCCCGCTCTTGAGCACCGCGAGCATCGCGACGACCACATCGGCCCCGCGCTCCAGATGCAGCCCGACCAGCGCTCCGGGCCGCGGGCAGCGGTGATGCAGCTCGGCCGCCAGCCAGTCGGAACGGAGCTTGGCCTGGGCGTAGGTGAGCGAGCCGTGGGCGTCGCGCAGCGCGACCCGGTCGGGGTGGCGCCCGGCGCGCTCGTCGAACAGCTCGTGCAGCAGCGGACGGTCGGGTCCGGTCATCGTCACGTGGGCCTTCACTGGAGTCGGAACGGTCAGGGCGGTCGGGACGGTCGGGGCGGGGGCGCGGGACACGGAAACGGGACGGGCGCTCACAGCGCCAGCACGATCTGACGGGTGCGCATCCACCCGTCCATCTGGAGCACCATCTCCACGTCGGCACGCCCCAGCCAGCCGCCGCGGTCCAGCGCCCTGGGATCGTCCGCCGTGCGCTGGGCCGCCGACAGGTCCAGCAGCGGCAGCACCGGCGCGCCCGGGTCCTCCAGCAGCCGGCGCAGCCGGGCGGTCAGCGACTGCTTGTACCCCGCGTGGTAGGTGATCGGGAACGGCACCTTGGGCCGGTCCAGCACGGAGGCGGGCAGCAGGTCCCTGGCGATCGTCCGCAGCAGGCTCTTGTCCCGGCCGTCGAAGGACTTCATCCGCCACGGCACGTTGTACAGGTAGCCGAACAGCCGGTGGTCGGAGAACGGGAAGCGGACCTGGAGCCCCGCGGCGGCGCCCAGCCGCTCGGAGTGGTTGACCGCCTGCTCGTACAGCCTGGTCATGTGCAGGTGGTCGATCTCGCGGGCCCGCCGGTCGTCGCCGGGCGCGCCCGGCAGGTGCGGCACCTCGTCCACGGCCTCCTGGTAGCGCTCCGCGCAGAAGGACGCGAAGTCCAGCTCGCCCAGCAGCTCCGCGTCGAAGAGCCCGTTGCCGATGCCGTGCGCCATGCCGAAGGTGCGCGCCCGCTCGATCCACGGGAAGGTGCGGTGCCCGGCGGACGCCCGCTCCTGCTCGCTGATCAGCCCGCCGAACACCGCGTCGGCGGCCTCCCCGCTGAGCGCCACCGGCGAGTGCTCGGCGACGCGCCGGTAGAACAGGTACGGGGTGAGGTTCTTGTCGCCGAAGGGGGACGGAAAGTCCTTGGCGGCCAGGACCGCGTCGAGGACCAGCGGATCCGTCAGCTCTCCCGGCTCGACCAGCACCTCGCGGTGGTCGCAGCCGACGCGGTCCACCACCGCCTGGGCGAAGGGCCGGTCGGGCACCGCCGCCGCGCTGTCACCGAAGGACACCGTGAACGTGCGCGGGGCACCGTCCGCGACCTCGGCGACGAGACCGGTCAGGGCACTGGAGTCCAGCCCGCCGGAGAGCAGCACCGACGGTGTGCCGGCACCCGCCTCCCGCGCGATGGCGTCGTCGAGCAGGCCGCGCGCTGTCTCGATGGTCCCCGCCAGATCCTGGGTGTGCGGACGGGCCTCCAGCGCCCAGTAGCGCCGCTCGGTCACCCCGTCCCGGCCGAACCGCATCACGTGCGCGGGCCTGACCTCGCGCAGACCGCGCAGCACCGCGTGCCCGGGGCGGCGCACCTGTGCCAGCACCGAGCACAGGCCCTCGGCGTCCAGCTCGGTGCTCACCAGCGGGTGCGCCGCCAGCGCGGCCACCTCCGAGGCGAACAGCACCCCGTCGGGCAACGGCAGATAGCTCAGCGGCTTGACCCCGAAGCGGTCACGGCACAGCAGCAGCGCGGACTCCCGCACGTCCCACATCGCGAACGCGAACAGTCCCTCCAGACGCTCGGCCGCCGCCGGCCCCCAGCGCAGACAGGCCCGCAGCACCAGCTCGGCGTCGGTCTCCAGCGGCCCCCGGCGGCCGTCCGAGGCCAGCAGGGAGCGGAGCTCGGAGGCGTTGTAGAGCACGCCGTCGAAGGTGATCACGGCGATCGGCTCGCCGTCCTCGCGAACGACGGCGGGCTGCGCGCCCGCCCGGTCCAGCGCGTCGGCGCGGTGGCCGAGCACGGCGGAGCGGCTGGACCACAGCGCCTCGCCGTGCCGGCCACGAGTTGCGAGGCGGGCCGTCATCACAGCGGCGGCCGCACCTTCACGGGTCAGGTCGCGGCCGCGGTCGACCCAACCGGCGATCCCGGACATAGCAGTACCTCTCGAACGAAGAACGGGGGAGAACCAAAGGAAGGGGGGAGGGGGCCGGGGGCCTGCGACGTACGGCGCAAGGCGCCGGTGCGCCCGGCCCCGGCCCGCCCCGGTGCCCTGGTCAGTCGACGCGCAGCGGCAGCTCGCTCACCCCGCGCACCGAACCGGCCCGCCAACGGAGCTCGTCGGCCGGCACCGCGAGCCGCAGCCTCGGGTAGCGGCGCAGCGCCGTGGCGAGGGTGATCTCGACCTCGAGCTGGGCCAGCCGGGCGCCGATGCAGTAGTGCAGTCCGTAGCCGAAGCCGAGCTGCTTGGCGGTCGCCGTCCGGGTCACGTCGAATCGGTCGGGCTCCGGCCAGTGCCGCGGATCGCGGTTCGCGGCGGCAACCCCGAGGACCACGTAGGAACCCTGGGGGATCGTCACACCACCGATCTCGATGTCCTCCAGGGCGTAGCGGTTCAGGCCCGGGTTGACCGGGCCCTCGAAGCGCAGCACCTCGTCGACGGCGCCCGCCAGCAGCGAGGAGTCGGCGCGCACCGCCGCCAGCTGGTCGGGGTGGCGCAGCAGCGAGAGCACCGCGCTGCTGATCAGCTGGGCCGAGGTCTCGTAACCACCGAAAAGCAACAGGCCGGCCATGCTGACCAGTTCGTCGTCGGTCAGCCCCTGCCCGTCCTCCGGCACCTTGGCGAGCTCGCTGAAGAGGTCGGGCCCGGGTTCGGCGCGACGGGCCGCGACGAGCGAGCGCACATAGGCGTCGAAGGCGTCCAGCGCCTCGATCGTCCGGCGGGCGGCCTCGTCGTCCGGCACGAAACCGCCGAGGACGCGCGCGGCGGTGCGGAACAGGTCGGCGTCCGAGGAGGGCACGCCGAGCAGCTCGCAGATCACCGTGATCGGCAGCTGGTTGGACACCGTCTCCACCAGGTCGAACTCGGTCTGCCCGGCGAGGGCGTCGAAGAGTTCGTCGGTGATCTCCTGGATCCGCGGGCGCATGCCCTCGATCCGCTTGGCGCTGAAGGCCCGGACGACCAGTTTGCGCAGCCGGTCGTGGTCCGGCGGGTCGAGGTTGGCCATCGCACGTCCGAGCAGGGCGCTGGTGCGCAGGGCCACCTGCCAGCTCGGCGGCAGCGGCTCGGGCGGCAGCACCTTCGCCAGACCGCGGGCGAGCTCGTTGCTGAGCCGGGGGTCGGCCAGCGCGGCCATCACCTCGTCGTAGCGGGTGATCAGCCAGCGCTCGGTGCCGTTGGGCAGCTTCACCCGGTGGACCGGGCCGGCCTCGCGCAGCCGGGCCAGCTCGGGGAAGGGATCGCGGGTGAACTCGGCGTCGAGCTCGTGGACGGTGGGGGCGGCGCCCGCGAGGTGCGGGCAGCTCGCCCGGTCGGTCTCTGACACGGGAATCCTCGTCTGTATCGGATCGGTCGGGGTCGGTCGGGTTGGTCGGCGTTTGAGCGAGGGGAATCGCTTCGGCGGTGGAGGCGGCCGGGCGATACGGGCGGGCCGGGCGGTACTGGCGGTGGGTGGGCCGAGGGCGCGGGGCCGGTTCGGGCTATGCCACCGCGTCGAGGTGCGCGCTCAACCGGTCGGCGAGGGTGGCGGCGTGCGCGGGGCCCAGGGCCGACCAGTGGTCGCCGGGCACCGGCTCGACCCGCACCCCGCCCTCGTACAACGGGGCGAGGCGCCGGGCGAGCTCGGCGCACACGGCCTCGTCGGCCGCCGCCTTGAACAGCACCAGGTCGCACGGCGCGGGCCGGGGCCGGTGCCGCAGCATCGCGGTGAGGTTCGCGTTGTGGACGCGGACGAGGTCGGACGCGCCGGCGGCCGTCGGGGCGGCGGGGCCGCCGCCACCGAGAAGCCTCGAACGGCCGCGCTTGACGCCGGCCTCCAGCTGGAAGGACAGGGCTTGCTTCAGCCAGCCCGGCAGGGTGGCGACCGGTCGGCCGCCGGTGTCCGGCAGGTAGCCGTCGATGGCCAGCAGCAGCTCCACCCGGGCACCTTCGGCGGCGAGCTGACGACTCATCTCATGGGCCACCATCGCGCCGAACGACCAGCCTCCCAGCAGGTAGGGACCGTCCGGGCGGGCACGGCGCAGGACGCCGATCTGGTGGGCGGCGATCTGCTCCAGCCGGTACAGCGTGCGGCGCCGGTCGCGCATCCCGGGCGATTCGATGCCGTAGACGGGACGAGAGCCGTCGAGCGCGGCCGCCAGGTGGCGGTAGCTCAGGGTGCCGCCGTCCGACGCCGCGATCAGGAACAGCGGGGCGCGCGGGCCGCCCTCGCGCAGCAGGGTCAGCCCCGGTACGTCGGGCACGGTGGGGCCGGCGTTTCGATGGGGGCTGGCGGTGTCCGGTGTGCGCTCCCGCACCATGGCGACGAGCTGACCGAAGGTCAGGGAGGTGGCCACGGCGGCGGCCGGAACCCGCACCCCGGTCCGCGCCCTGACCTCGGCCAGGAGGCCCACGACCATCAGGGACGATCCGCCCTGCTCGTAGTAGTCGTCCCCGTCGAGCACCGAGTCGGTCCCGAGGGAGGCGTGCCACACCTCGGCCAGCTGCCGGGTCAGGTCGTCGGAACGGTCCGGGCCGGCCCCGGGCTGCTGCCGCACGGCGGTGGCGATGCGCACCGGCGCCTGCCCGTCCGGGACGGTCCCGGTCCGGACGGTCCTGTCCCCGAGGGCCCCGCCCCCGACGGGTGCCTCGCCGGCGACCTCGGCCCGGTCCCGGTGGAGGGCGGGACGACAGCGGCTCCCACCCATCGGATGGGGCGGCAACGACACCAGCCGACCCCGCCCGCCACCCGGACGCACCTCCTCCCAGGGCACCTCCACCCCGCTCTCCCACAGCCGCCCCAGCCCCCGCAGCACGGCGGACTCCTCCCGCTCCGGGTCACGGCCGAGCAGGGGCACGGCCGTGACCCCATCGGCCCGCGCCCCCGCCGCACCGCCGCCGACGGCCTGCCGGCTCAGCCCGTCGCCCGGCCCGAGCTCCACCAGGACCCGCGCGCCCCCGCCGGTCAAGGTGCGCAGCCCGTCCGCCAGCCGGACCGTGCCCAGGAGCTGCCCGGTCCAGTAGGCGGGGTCACCCACGGTGGCCGGTTCGGCCCAGCCGCCCGTCAGGTTGGAGACGAACGGCACCTGGGGATCCCGGTGCGCGGTCCCGGCCACCGCCCGGCGCAGCACGTCGGCCGAGGAGGCCATCGACGACGAGTGGAAGGCGTGCCCGGTCGTCAGGAGACGCCCTTCGACGCCCTGCCCGCGCTGCGCCACGGCCAGCTCTGTGATCGCCCGCACCGAGCCGGAGAGGACGACGTGGTCGCCGCCGTCCACGGCGAGGGACACGTCCGGGCCGAGCAGGGCCGCGGCCCGCTCCGCGTCGATCCGCAGCGCCAGCATCCGTCCCGGAGGGGCCTCGTGCATGGCCCGGGCGCGCTCCCAGACGACACCGAGCGCGTCCGCCGGGCTCCAGACCCCGGCCACCGCGGCGGCGGTGTACTCGCCGACGCTGTGCCCGAACAACGCGGCCGGACGCACTTCCCAGCTCTTCAACTGCCGGGCGAGTCCGTAGCCCAGGACGAACAGACCGAGCTGCTGGTGCCTGGTGTCGGCGAACCACTCCGCTGGGGTGGCCGGGTCGAGCACGGGCGCGAGGTCCACGCCGAAGCGGCGCCGCGCCTGCGCGCGGAGGTCCTCGAACACGTCCCGGAACACCGGCAACAGGGCGTACGCCCCCCGCCCGTACCCCGCCCGGAGCGCGCCCTGGCCGGGGAAGAGGAAGGCCGTCTCGGGATCCCGCCCGGCGACCGCGGACCGCTCGGCCTCGCGCAGCCGCCGCGCGGCCGTGGCGGGCCGGTCGGCCACCACCGTCACCCGGTGCCGGAACCGCCGCCGGGCGGCGAGGGTGCGGGCGACATCGACGAGGGCGGGGACGGGGGCGCCCGACGCGTCGAGCGGTTCGCCAAGCCGACCGTCATGCTGACCGTCAAGCCGGTCGGCGAGCCGCTCGCGCAGGGAGGCGAGTGCCTCGGGCGAAGACGCCGACAGGCACAGGACGGCCGGCTCCGCCACCGACTCACCCACGGACGTCCCGGCCGACGGCGGCGCCTCACCGAGCACCAGGTGCGCGTTGGTCCCGCCGACCCCGAACGAGCTCACCCCGGCCAGCCGCGGCCCTTCGCTCACCCAGGGCCGCAGCTCCGTGCTGATCCTGAACGGGGTGGTGTCCAGCTTGAGTTCGGGGTTGGGGCGCTCAAAGTGCGGGGTCGGCACGAACTCGCGGTGCTGGAGCATCAACGCGGTCTTGATCAGCCCCGCGACTCCGGACGCGGCACCGGTGTGACCGATGTTGGCCTTCGCGGCACCGAGCAGACAGGGCGCATCGCGGCCCTCGCGGCCGGTTTCCGTCCGGTACGCGGCGGTGAGCGCGGCCAGCTCGACGGGGTCGCCCACCCGCGTCCCGGTCCCGTGGGCCTCCACATAACCGATCCGCTCCGGCTCCACCCCGGCCTGGGCCAGCGCCAGCTCGATCACGTCGCGCTGCCCGGTCACCGAGGGAGCGGTGAAGCCGATCTTCTCGCCGCCGTCGTTGTTGACCGCCGAACCGTGGATCACCGCGACGACCCGGTCCCCTTGCGCCAGGGCGTCGGACAGCCGCTTGAGCACCACCACGCCCACGCCACTGCTGCTCACCGTTCCACTGGCGGAAGCGTCGAAGGGCCGACAGACACCATCGCGGGACAGAATGTTCCCGTCCTGGTACAGATAGCCCCCGGCCTCCGGCAGCCGCACCGTCACACCCCCGGCCAGCGCCGTGTCGCACTCGTAGCCGAGCAGCGCGCGACAGGCCTGGTGCACGGCGACCAGGGAGGTCGAGCAGGCGGTCTGCACGGTGACGGCGGGCCCGCGCAGCCCCAGCTTGTAGGCGACGCGGGTGGCCAGGAAGTCCTTCTCGTACCCGATGATCCGCATGGTGGCCCGAGCCGGGTCCGCACCGGCCACCGGCGGCGCGGCGGCGACGTCGCACCCGGCGTACACACCGATCCACCCCTCGGCCCGTGCGGGATCGACCCCGGCGTCGTCCAGCGCCTGGGCCGCGCACTCCAGGAACGCCCGCTGCTGCGGGTCGATCCCCTCGGCCTCGGACGCGCTGTACCCGAAGTGCTCCCAGTCGAACCGGTCACCGTCGGCGATCACACCACGGGCCGGCACGAAGTCGGGGTGGTCGGCCAGCGCCGGGTCCACCCCCGCGGCGAGCAACTCGTCCCGGCCGAACCGGCTGATGCTGTCCGTACCGTCCCGCAGGTTGCGCCAGAACTCCTCGACATCCCGGGCCCCGGGAAGACGGCAGGACATTCCGGTGATCGCGATCGCGTTTTCCAGGACCGTCGCGTCGTCAAGGCTCATCGGCACAACCCCTCTCCGCAGCACACGCGTATTCGCCTGCTGACGTCCTGGGACGCTAGCCACGGACGATCTATGGAAGATCTACGAGAAGTTGACGCACACCAGGACAGCCACTACGCGAGCGGTGCGCGGCGGTTTTCGACGGACGCCTCCGCACGGGTGGAGTGAGCCATCAGCCCCGTTCCCCACCGGTTGGAACGTGAGTGCGACGACTGACGTTGTCAGCTCATGATGCGCTTGCTGACAAGCCCGTTCGTGGTGCTGATCGTGGTGATACCGCTGTTCGTTCTGGCAGCCGTCCAGTACGTCGTCCGGCAGGCTCGGCGGCGGGGTTGGCTGCCAGGCCGCTCCAGGGAACGAGAGTGGGGGAGCCGGGGTATGGGTGCCACGGCGACTGAGGAACTGCATGCCTTGATCTATCCGAGCAAGCGGGCCCAACTGGAACAGCGCCGCATCGAGTTGGTGCTGCGGGACGACGAGCAGGACGGCGCGCCGCGGAGAGCCGGGATCGACCTCGACGCCGGGGTGGCACGCCTTCAGCGCCACGGGCCGGCCTGATGCCCCGATTTTTCATCCCTATCGGCGGGCCAGGGCTGGGCAGAGCCGGGTGGGTTTCGACGTACGCGCCGGCGAGGCCACCGTCGGAGGGAGGTGGGAGCTGTCAGCGCAGGGTGTAGCCGCCGTCGGGGTAGAGCGTCGAGCCGGTCATGAAGGTGTTGGTGAACAGGAAGAGCACCGCGTCGGCGATCTCGCTCTCGGTGCCGGGCCGGTGCAGTAGGGCGTCGCGCTCGTACTGGGCGAAGCCGGCCTGGCGTATATGGGCGGGCCGCTGCGCCCAGAGGTTGCCGTCGACGGTGCCGGGCGAGACGACGTTGACGCGGACGGGCGCGAGCTCCACCGCGAGCCCGCGCCCGAGCCCCTCGATGGCCGCGTTGCAGGCCACATAGGCGGGTGCGGCGGCCGGGGGACGGACGCTCGCGGCGCCGGACATCAACACGATGGAGGCGTGGGCGGTCAGCTTCGCGGTCGCGTGCTTGACGGCGTGGTACTGCCCCCAGAATTTCGAGACGAAGGGGCTCTCGGCCTCGCTGTCGGTGAGCTCTCGCATGGGGCCCACCTGGTAGGAGGCGGCAGGAGTGAAGAGATGGTCGATCCGGTCGACGGAAGCGAAGAACGCGGCCAGAGAGTCCTGGTCGGTGGTGTCGACCACGCCCCAACGCACCTGCTCCCCGATCGACTTGGCCGCCTCCTCCAGCTTCCCGGCGCTCCGACCGCCGATCACAACGCGCGCCCCACCGGCGACTGCCCGGCGAGCAACCTCCAGCCCGATGCCCGATCCTCCACCGATGATGACGACGTCGCGGTCGGCGAGCGGGGCGGGGGTGGGCGTGGAGGCGGAGGGGGTGGTCATGCGGTTCGCCTTTCGGTGGGGCACGGACTCTGCCTGCCTGAACCCCACCGGTGATCGTTTCATTCCGGCACTCGGGCGCCGGCACGACCCGGTCCTGAACCGAACGGGCACACCCACAGGTATGAGCCTGGTGGCCGCGCGCCTCCCCGGCCAGAGCACGACGCCCACCATCGCGAGCCCACGGCGCTGCCTGCGTAGTTTCCCGATGCCGGGCATCGCCTGGCCGCGCCGAGCCGCTGTACCTGGGCTGCGGGCCACTTGCGACGCTGACTCGGGACGTCCCGCCTGCTCCTCTCCACCATGGACGACATCCCTCCCGGCCTGCAACGCGAAGTCGATGGCTTCCTCGCTCTTCCCACCGGCCGGTGACCCCGCCCGCCTCCGCACCATCTCGATGGGCAGCTCCGGGCGGCATGCGATAGCGACTGGCGTATCAGTGTCAGCTGTCAGCTGGACGGTCGCTTCGTAGCGGACCGCGAACTTGCCGTATCGCGTGGCTACGCCTCGGGTCTGCTTGAGAGCCGCCCGACCGGCATGCGATCCCGTGGCAGCCGTTGCACTGCCCGACGCCGATGCCAGGAAGTCGAGTAGCTGACGACCGTCCTTACTGCGAGCCTCCTTTCTCACCGCGCCGACGCCAAACCGCCATCGACGCGCAGCCCGCCGCCCCCGCGAGGCTGGTCAAGAGAACGGGGTTGACCGCCGCGGGAATGAAGTCGACTGGAGCGTGAATGTCGGAGACGCAGCGGGCCTCCAGCGGGAACCAACTGTTCTCCACACGGGGGTGAGGGGGCACGGCCGACGGGTCGGGGTCGTAGGGAAACCTCACCACCGGGCACCAGCCGGGCCAGGGGGACAGGAACATGGCCCCAACCCCCACTCCGTACGCCAGCACCGCGCAGCACCCACGCTCAGCCGCTCCGCGAGGAGGGTAGCCGTCGACGGGCCGTACTTCCGCAGCAACGCGACTAAAATTGCCCGCCCACCGGATGCGCCAGGGCGCGTAGCCCCTTTGCGGTTCTCCCAGCTTGGGGGCCGCCGATCAGCGATCGACGGCATTCGCTCAGGCGACCCGGAGGACGGCGCGGACGGCCTCCGTGGCCGACCTAGCGAAAGCGCCGAGAAGGCAGGGGCCGAGCGCGGGCGGTAAGGACGGCCCCGGTTCGGGGCTTGAGTGGCTCATCGGCCCTTCTCGCCGAGCATGTTGATCAGGCCGTGGGCTGTGTTGTCACCAGCGTCGATCCGGTGAACCTCGACACCTTCAAAGGCGGCGACCTCGGCGCTGCGGGGGAACATGGCCTGCTCGTACTCGGTGAGCGCGGCCTCGATGTCGTCGGGGTGCGCGGCGAGGGCCTTGCCGAGTTCGGCGCCGTCGAGCATGGCGAGGTTGGCGCCTTCGCCGTTCGGGGCCGCGAGGTGGGCGGCGTCGCCGACGAGGGTCACCCCCGGGACGCGGTCCCACCGGTGCCCGTCCGGCAGGGCGTAGAAGGGACGCAGGACCGGCGGGGTATCGCTCTCGGTGATCAGAGCGGTGAGCTCCGGCGCCCAGCCGTCGAACTCCGCCGCGATCCGCGCGGTGGCCGCGGCGGCATCGGTGAAGTCGATGGCGGTGAACCAGTCCTGCGGCTGGGACAGCCCCACATATACGTGCAGGGTGTCGCCCTTTTCCCGGTGGGCGAAGATCTCTTTGCCAGGCGTGGGAACGATCAGCGACCCGCCGCCGACGGCTTTCGCGACGGCCGGGTGCCGGGTGTCGGCGTCGAACAGGTAGGTCTCGACGCACGACGTGCCGGTGTACTGGGGTGTGGCGGTGGAGAGCAGCGGCCGGACCCGCGACCACGCGCCGTCCGCGCCGACCAGCAGGCTCGTGACGACGGTGCCGCCGCCGGCGAACGTCACCTCGTGGCGGCCCTCGCCGAGGGCACGGGTGCCGGTGACCTTGTGCCCCCACCGGACGGTGCCGGCCGGGAGCGAGTCGAGCAGGACCCGCCGCAGATCCCCTCGCTGCACCTCGGGGCGTCCCCCCGTGCCGTCGTCGGCTTTGTCGAACAGAACGGTCCCGTCCCGGTCGAGGACCCGCATCGCCTGGCGGCCCTCGAGGACGATGGCGCGGAACTCGTCCATCAGACCGGCCGCCTTGAGGGCGAGCTGCCCGTTGTAGTCGTGGATGTCGAGCATCCCACCCTGCGAACGCGCGTCGGGGGAGGGCTCCGCCTCGTAGACCGTGACCGGTATTCCGTGGACGTGCAGTACGCGGGCGAGCGCGAGCCCGCCGAGTCCGGCGCCGATTACCGTGACGGGAATGGGCATGGTGGCTCCTCGGGGTCGGGCCGCCGGGCGACTCCGGCCGGCCGTTTCTGCAAAGGTGCCGAACCCCTCCGACGAGCCATCGACATCGGACCGACAGCCCCGACATACGACCGACACCGCAGATCAGCCCCAGCAGCTACCGACACGCTGGCGCCAGCTTGCTGACGTAGTACGGCGTCACCGAGCGGTGCCGATCATGACGGCGGCCAGGAGGTGGGCAGTGCGGCCGGTCCGGACATCGAGGAAATCCCGGCCCTCGTTCAATGGGGCCAATAAGGACAGAGGGCCGGCCGGGGCCACCGTCGCTTGGACCGCTAGGGCAGCGCTACCCCGCACTGAGAGTTGACGATTTCGCTCTCAAACGCGGGCACGTCTACGCCACGATCCTGATCGACATCCAGACCGGGCGTCCCGTCGACTTCCTGCCCGACCACACGGCGCGCGGCCCCCTTGACCGAGGCTCGATCAACACCTGACACCGAGATCGTCTACCGTGCCCGCGCCAGCCGAGGCGCCTTCCCGAAAGGTTGATCAAAACCCCCGTGATCTCGCTGCCCGATGTGACTGCTCGACTCCTGTTCGAGGGCCTCTGTGAGTTCGGGACGGTCGTGAGACTGTGCCGTGTGCCGTCAGCGATGTCAGTGGTGGCTGCCATAGTGGCGGCATGGCCCCTTGGAATCTACTCGAGCTCGACAAGGCCCTGCGAGCCAGCTGGGCCGCCGACACCTGCTCGCCGGACAATCAGGCCGAGTGGCAGTCAGGCAACCCGGCCTGGGGGCACTGTGACATCACAGCCTTGATCGTCAACGACATATTCGGCGGCGACCTCATGATGGGCGAGGTGTACCTGGCCGAAACCCAGCAAGGCTTCCACTGGTGGAACCGTCTGCCCAGTGGGGTGGAACTCGACCTGACACGCGAGCAGTTCCAGCACGGACAGACCACCACGGCCGCCCGTGTCGTCAAGCGCCCGCGCGGCCCTCTGCCGCGCCGTTGGGAGGAGTACCTCCTTCTGCGCGAGCGCGTGGTCAAGCTCCTCGGCCCGATTCCGGAACCCGTCTGAGCTGATCCCCGTGGGCGCCGGGGATCACCGACAATCCGCACGCGGCCTCGACACCGCCACCGCGCCACCCACCAACTGGCCCAAATGCCCACGCAAGGCAGAGGACGCTCACAATCCCAGCAACCGGGCCGCGTTGCCCCCCAGCACCCGCTCCCGCACCTCACCGCTGGGCGTCACCCGCTCCACCATCGCGCGTGCCAGGACCGGGTCCCCGTACGGGGCGTCCGATCCGAACAACGTCCGTTCCGGGATCTCGCGGATCGCCAGCCGCAGGGCGAAGACGATGTTCGCCGTCGACAGCTCCAGATACATGTTCGGCGTGTCCCGTACGAGCTCGATGGCCGTCATCCAGTGCTGGCCGCCGACCTGGCTGACGACCAGGGGGACCGACGGGTAGCGGGCCGAGAGGTGGGCCAGTGTGTGGAGGTCGGGCTCTGTCGTGGGGGCGGAGCCGTGGACGACGACGGGCAGGCCGCCATGGTCGTGGGCCGCGCGCAGCACCGGTTCGACGATGGCCGCGCCGCCCGGCGGCGGGGTGAGTTCGCCGATGCCGTGCAGGCCCCGGCCGACCACATGCCGTGCCACCGCCTCGGCGATGTCTTCCGGAGCGGCGTCCAGCCGGACCGAGCCGAAGCCGATGAAACGGTCCGGGTGCGCGGCCAGTGCCGCGTCCAGTTCCTGCTGGGCGCGGGCGAAGCTGTCGGCCCCGTTCCCGGCGCCTTCGAGCGCGCGGTGCAGCACCGCCATCTCCCGGCGCAACCCGGCAAGGTCCGTGGCCCGCTCCGGGTGCGGGCGGGTGGGGAACAGCACGGCGCGGTCGACACCGGCTTCGTCCAGCAGCGCGACGTGGTCCGCCACCGGGTCGTGGACGTGGCTGTGCGCATCGATAATCATCGGGGTCTCCTGAGCCGTCGGTAGCCAGGAGACCAACGTCGCACCTTGTCATGGTGACAAGGTCAAACCAGGGGAGAGGGCGGGCGGAGTGCTCATCGGGGAACTGGCCGAACGCACCGGCATCAGCGAGCGGCTGTTGCGCCACTACGAGCGCGGCGGGCTCCTTCTGCCCGACCGGCTCCCGAATGGCTACCGCTGGTACGACGAGTCGCATGTGGAGACCGTGCGAAGGATCCGCGCCCTCCTCGCCGCCGGGCTGCCCGTCCGGACCATCCGTGCCCTGCTGCCTTGCACGGCCCCCGCAGGGGAAGTCGTGCACCCGTGCCCGGGGGTGCTGGACGCTCTGCGCTCCCGGCTGGCAGACCTCGACGCCCGAGCCGCCGAACTCGACGAAGCACGTGCGGTGCTGCGCGCGACGATCGCGGGGACGCAGCGCGTCGATGTCGCCTAGGCATTGGCTGTAAGGGCTCGCTCGACAGCGGTCGATCGGCCATGTCCCTGTCTATTCTTGAAGAGGGTTGGGCCGACGAGGAGCGGAGGCTGCTTGGGCGGGTGCTGAAGGAATGGCCGAGCGAGGCCCGGCAATTCCCGCCAGGCGTCGTGGGTGTCGTCACGTGTCTCCGGCCGATTCGCCGACGATGGGGGACCAGCGCAAGTGAGTGAACGCGCGTCCCGTACCCACGGACCAGGGCGTCCGCGCCAACGGCGCCGACGGTTTCTCGCGCGAGGCCGTAGCGGCTGTCGGCAGGTTGCGCCGCCCGTCACAACCGGAGCGAAAGCCACGTACGAATCCGCGCCGAAGACTTGTGGCTGCCGCGGCCTCGCCGACACGCTATGCCGCCAGTTCGTACGCTTCCAGCCGCTTGATCATGCGACGAACGATCAGCAGCGGGATCACCCCGAAGAAGCCGAACGACATGTCGAAGAGCTGCCAGTAAACCGGAATCCCGCGGATGTGACCGCAGATCAGCGCCAGCGGCACAATCGCCCCGCAGGCGATCATTCCGAATTCGACGACCCAGATATTGCGGACAGGGTCACGGTACGGGCCGTAGAAGGCAATGGCGATGACGAGGTGCGCGAAGGCGAGCCAGTCGGTGCCGTAGAGCACGAACGGGTACTTGCCGTCCGTCGCCTCAAGTCCTTCCCGTACCCGGCCGATCCACTCCATTAGTCCCGGCAGCCATTCGGGAATGGGCGAACCGTCGGATCTCAGGGCCTCGTCCACCCATCGCATTTCGGTGACCAAGGGAAAGGCTGTCAGTCCGCTCAGGGCGAGGCCCACGATAAAGATGACCAGCCAGATCCGAATACGACGCCGGAGCACCGTCTCTTGCCCGTTCATGATCAGAGTTTACGCCTCGCTGATCGCCCGGATATTCCAGGGGCGGGGGTGGCGGCTCGGTCACGGTCGGCTGCTTTCAAACGCTCGCTGCCGGGCCGCACCAGCACTCTCCTGGGCCCCCAAGCGCCATGCCGCCCCCGAGGGCCGCCGGCCATATCTGTCAGTCGAAGTACACGACCAGCCGGACGCCGTCGCCGCCGAAACGGTCGGCCAGTGCCCGCATGACCGCGAAAACGTGCTCCCAGCCGGTGCCCGGCCCGAGGACGTCCCGGCGCGTGAAACGCTGGTAGGAGAACTTCGTCGTGCCGGAGGCCCACTCGCCGTACGGCGCCCCGAGCGGGTCGGCGCCCATGGGAGGCGTGCCGTGCCGTTCCACGAATTCTGCCGGCCACTGGTCACGCACGACGTAGCGGGCTTCGATGTACGGTGTGCCGCCCTCCCGCACGATGAGGACACCATGAACGCCTTCGGGGGAGAGGTCCAGCTCAGCCTGGTCCAGTTCCTCCCAGCTCACCCAGGTCGGGCTGTTCACTGCCGCATCGAGGGCCTGGGCCTGTTCGAATTCCTCGCGTATGGCGGTGGACGCGTCGGCGGGTAGGCCCCGGTCTGCCGCGAGAGGCTCCCAGCCCATGTAGTCGCGGACGCCGAAGAGGCAGCCGAACGCCGCGTAATCCTGCCCGGAGTACAGCGGGGACAGGTCCATCGCACGCTGCCACGGCTCCCACTCGTACCAGTCTTCGTCGGCGCACGGGTGCCGGACCTCGATGCAACCGTAGATGTCAGTACTCACAGCGGGCCGTCAAGATGTCTCAGGGGTGGTCGGGAGCGCTGTCGGTGCGGTGGTTGCGGGGGAGTGAGTCCAGCCAGCGGGCGTCCTGGAACTCCGCAGGGACCTCGTCTTCCCATGGATCGATCCCGCGGCGTTCCAGTTCGTCGTACCATCGCTCCCTCTGTGACTCGGGAAGACGGCGTCCGCACCAGGGGCAGAACTCGATGATGACGCTCGCCGTGCCACCGTCGTGGATGATCAGGCCGTATTCCTGGAACTTGGTGCTGAAGCCGATCAGCGTGTCCGGGCAGGTGTAGACGTCGTCGTGCTCGTGGCAGCGTACGTCGACATGGCTGTTCATCGCCTCGCAGCAGTGGTTGGTCATGACCTCGGCTTCTCTTTGATCGGTGACATGACAATAACAAGCGCTTCCGGGCGTCGGACGGCTGCCATAAAGCACCAGAAATCAGTCGAGTGGGCGGTGTAAGCCTCGCCAAACCGACAAAGGGCTCTCATGGACCGATCATCAGCACCAGGGCATCGACGCCACCAGCCGTCCCCGGCCGTGTATGCCGGTGCCGGGTGCGGAGGTGCTGACGGCCTCCGGTATGCGAAGGAGTCCAGCCTCGCCCCGAGGATCACGTACTGCACGTACTGGTCGACGCCCTGGCCGACCAGGTGATCAGGCGATCAGCCGGCCAGACGACCGTCAGCGCAGCGGCTGCGGGTGGTGATCCGGCAACGAAAACCCTCACTCCGGCCCGGTGGTGAGCCGTGCATGGGTCTCCGTCACCACGTCGAGGTACGGGCCGACGAGCCCCGGTTCGTTCTCGGCGATCGCACGCCACAGGGGAGCCGCTTCGGCGATGGCGTCTCTCGCCTCCTCCCGTTGGGCGTCCGCGAGCAGCCGGGTCCTGGCGTACGCGTAGAGGGCGAAGGCGAGGTGGTCCTCGTGTGCCGCACGGTGGCGGGCGGCCAGGCTGCGGCTCAAGGAAACCGCCCGGGCGGTGGCGTCCAGGGCCTCCGGGTTCCGCCCTGCCTCGCTCAGCCGCAGGCCGTGGTGGGCGAGTGCCCAGACCAGGACCGGTTCACCGGCCGCCGCTCCAGCCGTCGCCACCTGCTCGGACACGGCCAGGGCCTCTGCGGAGACGCCAAAGGCCTCCTCACGCGCCGATGAGCCGAGTGCCAGGAGGCGGCCGAGGTCGATCAGCATCAGGGCCAGCACTCTGCCGTGGGCGGGATCGGCACCCACCAGCTCGCGGGCAATGGCGACGGCCTCCCGGGCGTACGCCAGGCCCTCGGCCGCCCGGCCACCTTCCACGAGGTGCACCCCCAGGCCGGAACGGGCCAGACCGCGAACGACGTCGCGCCCGCCGACGGGGGGCAGGGCGTCAGCGACGGCGACGGCCCGCCGCAGGGTCTCCTCGGCCTCCCGCCGGCCGGCGTTGTGCTGGAGGCAGCCGAGAACCCACAGCGAGTGCGCCGGCAGCGGACTCTGGTGGGCATCGTCTCGCCGCGCGAGGTCGCCGAGCAGCTCGGTGGCCTCTTCGGCGACGGGCAGCGCCTCGGCACGCCGTCCCGCTTCGACCAGGTACGTCGCCAGGCACGCCAGGGCCGTGGGCAGCCGGGGGGAAGACCCCAACGAGCCGCCCCTTGGCGGCTGCCGGAGCGCGGCGACGGCTCTGCGCATGACGCGCGCCGCGTCGTCCGGGCGGTCCGCCGCGGAGAGCTGGGTGCCGAGCACGAACAGTTCCTCGCCGTAGGCCGACGCCGACGCGGACGCCCACGTGGACGCCCATGCGGAGTCGGCGTTCTGCTCCCGCCCCAGCCCCAGCAGACGGCCACTGACCTCGATGGACTCCTCCAGCGTGGCCAGTGCTTCGGCCGTCTGCCCGGCCCGGGACCGCATGAGCCAGAGACCGGACAGAGCCATGGCGAACCCGCGCGCGTACCCGTTCGCGTACTCCTTGTCCCCGCCCTCCCTGTCCTCCTTTACGAGGTCCTCCCCGTCCTCCTTTACGAGCCCGCGGTACAGCTCCACCGCTTCGGCCGCCGTGGCCACGGCGGCCTCCGTCCGCCCGACGTCGCACAGACAGTGCATCCTGGCCAGCAGCGCGCCCGCCAAGACAAACCGCGACCGTGACCGCGACCTGCCGAGCGGATCCGCCGTCACCGAACGGCGGCGGATACCGACCACTTCGTCCAGCGCCGCCAGGGCCTCGTCCGGCCTCCCGAGGGTGTTCAGCCGCCGGGAGAGGTTGGTCAGAGCGCTCGCCAGGTCGTCGAGCGGGACGTCGGGACGCTGGGCGACGAGCGCGCGGTACAGGCCGACCGACTCCTCGCCGGCCCGTAAGGCGTCCTCCGGGCGCCCGGTCTCCTCCAGCTGGCCGGCCAACGTGTCCAGGCTCATGGCGAGATCGGCCCTGAACGTCCCGGGTTCCGCCGTGAACAGCGGCCGGTAGAGACTGACCGCCTCCCGGGCGGCCTCCAGCGCGTCAGCCAGCCGCCCCGCGTCGTTCAGCCTGTGAGCGTACGTATTGAGGGAGTTGGCGAGCCGGTGCCGGAACCCGTTGGGTTCCTTCTCGGTCAGGCGTCGGTAGAGGCCGACGGCCTCGGCGGCCCGTGCCAGGGCTTCGTCCGGCCGTCCCGCCCCGGCCAGGTCGATGGCGAGGGAGTGCACGCTGAGCGCGAGGTCGGAGAGATGCGCCCCGGGCCGCTCACCGGCCAGTCGGCGCCGGATCTCGACGGCCTCCTCGGCCGCCGCCAGCGCGGCCTTCGGCCTGCCCGCGAGATGCAGGCAGTTGGAGTACGTGCTCAGGCTGCGGGCGACACCGTTGCGGAAGGCGTCGGGGCGTCGCTCGGCCAGGAATCGGTAGCAGGTGACGGCCTCCTCGCTCACCGGCACCGCCTCCTCGACACGCCCGCACTCCACCAGCCAGATGGCCTGGTTGTTCAGGGCGGCGGCAAGCTCCGGCCCCAGGGCGCCGTCGCCGTCTTCCTCGGCCGCCTCGCGCCGGATGCCGACTTCCTCGTCCATCGCCGCCAGTGCCGCCTCGGGCCGGCCCAGCTCGCCCTCGGCCTGGGCGAGAGCACCCAGACCGTGGGCCAGACCGGTCCGGAACTCCTGCGCGTCCGGCCGGGCGAGACGCAGCTCACGATAGATCTCCACGGCTCCCTGAGCGGACGCCAGGGCCTCTTCCCGCTTGCCCAGAGCGCGCGAGGTCAGCGACAGGTTGTGCAGGACGGCGGCGAGATGCGGCCGGTGGGCGGCCGGATCCTCCCGCGCCAGCCGCCGGTAGAGCCCGACGGACTCGCCGGTGGCCTCGTACGCCTCCCGGGTCCGTCCCACATCACCGAGGCGGCCGGTCAGCCGGCGCAGCATCAGGGCGAGGCCGGGCAGGCCGGCGGCGTCCCCACGAGCCCGCTCGCGATGGCTCTCGACGAGCCGCTCGGCCACCTTCGCGGCCAGTGGGCCCAGCGCGTGCGTCGGTCGTGGCAGGCGGTCGGCCAGTTCCAGCAGGCCCTCCGGCGTGGCACCCGGCTCGTCGGCCAGCCGGTCCAACGCCGACACCAGCGGTCGCGGCCGCTCGACGTGCGTGGCGACATCGATGGCCGGTTGTGTCAGCACGTCCCGGCGGCGCACGCACAGTTCCGTGAGGTGTTCGTCGAGAGCGTCGCGGTGGGCGGGGTGGGCGGCCGCCCGGGCATAGACGGTGAGAAGCTGGGCGATCTGGGCGTCGGTGAGGTCGTCCGGTCGGCGGTCGTCCGCCGTCATGCCGCCGCCGAGCAGGTCCTGTGCCAGGTCGGGGTTCTTGGTCAGCCGTACTCCGACGAAGTACTCGGCCAGCCGGTCCGGCCGCAGGGACCCCCACGCTTTGCCGTCACGGGGTGGGTAGAGCGCTGCGATCCAGCCAGTGAGGGCCCGGTGGCACGCCCGTCCGTGGTCCCTGAGGTAGGAGATGCGGCCGAGGAGGGCTTCCGCCTGGTATGCGGTGTCGGCGCCGCACAGGAACGCCGCGGCGAGGGCGTCCTTGCGGGTCTCCTCATCCAGCGGCATCAGTGGGTGCTGCTTGGCGGCGCTCTCCCAGTAGTTGGACTCATGGTCGAGCAGTCGCTGTTCCACCCGCACGGTCTTGCGGCCGGCAGCGGCGACCGGCCGGGCGCCGATCGCCGGCTCGGTCGTGGCCCCCGACCGGGAGGTGGCGGCGTGGACGGCCTCGTCCAGGAGGTCGGCCAGCGCGGTCATGTGAAGGGCGAGCGCTGTCTCCAGCCCGGGACCGTCCAGCCGGTCGGGCCTGCGCCGCACGGCATCGGTCACCGTCGCGGCGACCTTCGGCCACGTGTGGTGCTCCTGTCCGCGCACGAGCTGCAGGGCCAGGGCCAGATGCTCCACGGCGTCCCGGTAGGCCTCGGCGCGGCCTTCGGGGTGAGGTTCCAGCGGTGGCAGCGGGGTCTCGATCAAGTCCTCGAGGAGGTCGCGGGTGTCGCTGTTCGCCCGCCGCGCGGGCTGCCACCAGTCGTCGTCGGCAGTGCGGGCGAGCAGCAACACCTTGAACGGCGTCGGGAGCGGGCGGGCGACGAACATCGTGAGCAGGGCGGTCAGCTGCTCGACACGTGTCTCGGCGTAGTCGAGGACCACCAGCAGCGCGACGGCCGTGTCGCCGAGCGCCGCCATGTCCTCGGCCTTCGCGTCGCTCCTCAGCCACACCACCGTCGAGCGGTCGCTCTCCAGCCGGGCCGTCAGTTCAAGGGCCAGCCGGGTCTTGCCCTGTCCTCCCGGCCCGTGCACGAGACGTACGTCGAGGCCGGGCTCCTCGCACCACAGCCGCAACTCCGAGAGCAGCTCTTCGCGACCCCGGAAGGGAACCACGGCATTCCTGGCCTCCAGCAGCGCCGCGGGCGAGGCCGGTAAGGCGCGCGGCGCGCGGCGGCCCCTGGCCCTGGGCGAGAGGCTGGACAGGCGTGCCCACTCGGCTGGTTCGAGTACGGTCCCCCCGCCGTGCTCCGCCAGGACCCGGCGGAAGTCGTCGTCGCCGAGCAGGGCGTAGGCCGGCGCCACTTCCAGCCGGGTGTGCGCGAAACCCCCGAAGTCCGTGCAGATCACCCCGGTGAGGAGCCCGTCACAGAACATGGCCGCGCCCGACAGACCCGCCCAGGGCGAGATCGCCCGCCCGGACGGATCGGTGCACGGAACGACCCGCTCCGCGAGGCGCATGAGGTAGCGGTTGTTGACGGAGCGATCCGCCCGGTTGACGGTTCCCTGCTCGTGCAGGATCTCCACCGCCTGATGCTCCCGCTGGACGACGGCCGGCAGGCCCCAGGTCTCACAGCCGGTCGCGGGCCGGTGGGTGACGAGCCGCCCCCACCGGACGGGTGCGACCGGCCGCGGTGCCCCCTCCGTGTCGGGATGCCCGTCATCGAAACGCAGGAGGGCCGAGTCGTCGCGCCCCCCGGGCGTGCCCCGCCACGCCACCGTCGCGGCGTACTGCCCGTCCTTGCCGGGACGGAAGAACGTCACCGCCCCGCCCACGGCCGGCACGACGTGTGCCGAGGTCAGGACGAGACCCGGGGCGATGACGTACCCCGACCCCAGCCCCTCGGGCCCGTCGACCCCGACCATCAGATCGCTGCTCACCGTGATGCCCCCCCCGTACGTGGATCTCCGCGCCCGGAGACGGGCCCGGCCCTTTGCCCCTCGGCGCGTCAGTCCTCGATACGGCCGGACACGTCACCCGGCCCCGGGGCCGTCAGCCGCCTTCTGTGGATCAGGACGTCCCCGTCGGGCCCCTGAGGCGTCAGTGCCACCTTCACCCGGTGCGTACGGCCCCGCGCCATTCCCGCCTCGCCGTCACCGGAGACCACCCACGCCCTGAAGCCCGCCTTCGCCTTGACGTCCTGGCGGAGTTCGACGGTGAATTCCAGCTCGATCGGACCCACCTGGAAAGTGATCCCCTGCCCGTTGCCACAGGCCGCGGCCTCGGTCAGCTCATCACGTAACGCGGCCACCGCAGCCGCGAGTTCGATCTCCATGCCTGTGCGTCCCCCCGAGTATTGGCTGCAGACGTGCCCCGGCGGTGCACCGCCGAAGACCTCATAGACGGTACAGGCGCGGCGATGGAGAGAGGTGGGATTCGCCGACGCCGCTCGTCGTGATCCGCGGGCAGGAGCGGTCACCACGACGGGGAGCGTCGCGGCCCACAGCCGGATGTCCTCGTCCCTCGAGTTCAGCTCCGAGGCGCCGGTGGAAGAATTACCCCTTGGCCACCATGCGCTGGAGGAAGGGCTGGGTGAATGCGGTGGAGCAGCCGTTCCTGATGTGTGTCGAGGATGTCTTCCGCCGAGGCCAGGACCCCGCTTCGTGCCCACGGCCCGGACGACTACGAAGGCTCACCCGAGGCGAGGGGCACAGGGGTCGCGTTTGCGTGCACGAGGGGGGCCGCCGGCTCGGCTCCTGCCGGGGACCCGGCCGTGTCCCGCCGACCGAGCGGTCGGCACCCCAGCGACTCCGCTCTGGAGAGACGCCAAGACCGCGCGCCCCGAGCACCTGTCCCATGCCCTGACACCGGAGTGCCGACCCTACGACCTGTTCGGCGAGGTCCTCGACGTGCTGGCCCAAGGCGGCACGCACGTCACACGGAACGTGAGCCGGGGTCAGCCTCCCGGCCGGATCCGGCCGCGCCAGGCTCCTGTCTCGCCACCGCGGTTCTCCACGAAGTCCTTGAAGCGCTTCATGTCACCTTTGGCGCGCCGGTCGATGGTCCCGGTCAGGTCGGCGGCCTTCTCCGCGACCCCGCTCGGTTCGACCTCCATCACCAGTTCCACACGAGTACGGGTGTCGTCCAGGCGCTGGAAGCGCACCGTGCCCCTCTGCTGGGTATCTCCGTCGACGGTACGCCAGGTGATCCGTTCATCGGCGAGCTGGTCGACGATTTCTGTGTCGAATTCCCGCCGGATGCCACCGATCTTGGTGATCCAGTGATTGTGCCGAGCGTCGAGCTGTCGCACTTCCTCGACGCCTTCCATGAAGTTCGGGAATTCCTCGAACTGTGTCCACTGGTTGTAGGCGGTGCGCAGGGGCACGTCCACTTCTACGGTCTCCTTGACCGTGGTCATCACAGCTCCTCGCTGTCGTCGCGGAAGCGCGGCGCCAGGGGCCGCCGCGCCCTGTCCACCGTCCGCGTACCCGCTCACGCTCGTGCGATGCCTGTCGGACCGGCGCAGCGTTCGTGAACGCCGCCACCGCTACCGTCATCGCCACTGACTGCTACCGCCCCGCCATCGTCACCGCCCACGCCCCCGCGCCATCTTGAAAGGGCGGCATTTTCAGGGTTTGAGAATGCGGCGGAATGGTAGGCGCGTGGCAAGGCCCTCGACAGCTGATGCGGAGGTGCTTATGACCGACTCACCCGGCCAGTCCAGAAGGTCCGGCCAGTCCAGAAAGCCCAGTCAGTCCGACAAGCCACGTCAGTCCGACAAGCCACGTCAGTCCGACAGGGCCGGCCAGTCCGACAAGTCTGGCGATCCCGATCATGCTGATCAGCGCGATCAGCCCGATCAGCCTGACAAGCCCGGCAGGCTCGCGACATCCCAACCCCCCGCCGAAGATTCGGGCGAGACAGCGAACCCGCAGCACCTCACAGCCGTACAAGTAATGCGCGCGGCGAATGAACAGCTCGCCGAGCTGACGGGGCTTCGGCCCGAGGGCATTTGCCGACTGGAGCGGACGGACGCCGGGTGGGTGGCGGAAGCCGAGGTGATGGAGGTCGCCCGCATCCCCGAGACCATGAGCGTGATGGGGCTCTACGAGGTGACCCTCGATCCAGCAGGCATGCTGACCGGCTACCGCCGGATGCGGCGCTACGAGCGCGGCAGGACCGACTCCCGCTGAAGTTGACCATGCCGAAGTGACCCATCCGGCAGCCGAGGCGGCCGTTGCGCCGACCTGGTGCGCCCTCGCCGGGCCCACCACCCTGCCGGGCCGTCGCCGTGCGACGGCCGAGAGGAAGTGCCCACGATGAGTGTTGTCCCGCCCCCGCAGACCGGGGGAGCAGGAGGAACCAGCGGACTCTATGACGTCCTGGAGCTGGTGCTCGACCGCGGCCTGGTGATCGACGCGTTCGTGCGCGTCTCCCTGGTCGGTATCGAGATCCTCAAGGTCGATGTGCGCGTGGTGGTCGCCAGCGTCGACACGTACCTGCGCTTCGCCGAGGCGTGCAACCGCCTCGACCTGGAGGCCGGCCCCCACCGCAGCCCCGGCCTGCCCGACGTGGTGGGCCAGATCACCGAGGGCGGCGCCGAGCACGGCGCGCGGGGCAAGACGAAGGGCGCGCTCTCCGGCGCCGCCCAGGCCGTCTCCGACGCCTTCCACCGCACACCCGACGAAGGCGAGAGCCGCGGCCGCGGCACCGCCGCCTCCCGCAGGAAGAAGGAGGAGAGCGAGTGAGCACCTACGTGTACTGCATGGCCCGCGGCGGCGACGTCGACCTGCCCGAAGACCTCACCGGGATCGGCGATCCACCCCTGCCGGTACGACAGCTGGAGCAGGCCGGGCTGACCGCGGTCGTCAGCGACTGCCCGGACCGGCTGCGCCCCAAGCGGCGCGATCTGCTGGCACACCAGCGGGTGCTGGCCGAGGTGGGCCGGAAATCCGCCGCGCTGCCGATGCGGTTCGGCAGCGTCGCCGAGGCGGACGACGACGTCCGTGACGTGCTCCGGGAGCACGCCGACGGTTACCAGCAACAGCTTCAGCGGCTGGAAGGCCGGGTGGAGTACAACGTCAAGGCCGCACACCAGCAGGAAGCGGTGCTGCACCTCGTACTCGCACAGAACCCGGACCTCCGGGCACGCGCCGAAGCCGACCGGCGCAATGGCGGCGGCACCTACGAAGAGCGGCTGCGGTTCGGCGAACTGGTGGCCACCGCGGTCCGGGAGCGCGAGACGGAGGACGCGGAGGCGGTGCGCCAGGCCCTGGAACCCGCCGCGGAAAGCCTCCGGGTGGGGCCCGAGAGCACCGGCTGGTTCGTCAACCTCTCCTTCCTGATCGCACAGCCGCGCGCGGAACGCCTGCTGACAGCCGTGCGACGGCTCGCCGATGAACATCCGCACCTGGAACTGCGGGTGAACGGCCCGCTGCCGCCCTACAGCTTCACCGACATCTGATGCTCGTCGGCTGGGTGCTGCGGCAGCTCCTCGCCGAGGCCGAACGCATCGCCCGCGACCCGGCCGTGATCCGCGACGAACTGGCCCGACTGGAAGCGGAGTTGTCGGCGGGCCGGATCAGCGAGGAGGAGTTCGACCAGCGGGAAGACGAGCTCCTGGACCGTATGGAGGAGACGCGCCGGTACACCGACGGGACGCACTGACGACGGGCAACCGCACCGCAGGAAGACGCCAGGAAGAGGCACAGCGGCCATGACCGGTATCCACTCCCAGCGTTTCCCCGACACGCCTTCCCCCTCCGGCAGCTCCGCCAACCTCGCCGACATCCTGGAGCGTGTGCTCGACAAGGGCGTGGTGATCGCGGGGGACATCCGGGTCAACCTGCTCGACATCGAGCTGCTGACCATCAAGCTGCGCCTGATCGTGGTCTCCGTGGACAAGGCCAAGGAGATGGGGATCGACTGGTGGGAGAGCGATCCCGCCCTCTCCTCCGGCGCGCGTCGCCGCGCGCTGGCGACCGAGAACGAGCTGCTGCGCACCCGCATCGCCGAACTCGAGGCCCGGCAGCAGTCACACGAGGCGCACGACGGGAAGGAACAGCGGTGAACAACCCCAGCGGCCCCAGCGACTCCACCGACCGCGCGGACGCAACCAACGGCTGCCCTCCTGACGGCCCGGCGGGGCTTCTCTACCTCTACGCCGTCGCCCACCATGCGGACCTGCCCGGCCAGTACCTCACGCGTCCGCCCCACGCCCAGCCGGTGACCGGTGTGGTAGGTGAGCCCATACGGCTCGTGCGGCACCTGGACCTGGTGGGGGTGGCGGGCCGGGTGCCCGCCGCCGACTTCGACGAGGAACCCCTGCATCGTCACCTGGAGGATCTCGACTGGCTCGCCGCGGTGGCCCGTCGGCACCAGGCCGTGGTCGAGGCGGCATCGTCGGCCGCGGCGGCCGGCGTGCTGCCGCTGCGGCTGGCCACCGTCTACCGGGATGCGTCGAGCCTGCGCCGTATGTTTCAGGCACGGCACGAAACGCTGACCACGGCACTGGACCACGTCGAGGGCAGGGCGGAGTGGGGCGTCAAGGTCTACACCTTGCCCACCCCGGAGACGGAAGCGCACACCCCACCGGACAGTGCCACCGCACCGGCCAGCGCCGCCACACAAGACAGCCCCGCAGCACAGGACAGTGCCACCGCGCCGGCCACCAGCGGCAATGCCGAGTCGACGGCACCTACCGAGTTCGACCGGGCCCGGTCCGCCGCCCCCGGTATCGGCCGCGCCTACCTGAGGCGGCGGGGAGCCGAACGCCGCGCGGACGAGGACCGGGCCCGCCAGGCCGATGACGCGGTGCGGCAGATCCACACCGCCTTGGCGGCCTCGGCCGAGGCCGCCCACCTGCATCCACCCCAGAACTCCAGCCTCTCCACCCACCCCGGGCGCAACCTGCTCAACGCCTCCTACCTGGTACGCCGGGACGACGACTCCACCTTCACCGCGAAGGTGCGCGCACAGGTCGAGCGCGCACCGGTCTCGGGGCTCATGGTCGAGCTGACCGGCCCCTGGGTGCCGTACTCCTTCGTCGCCGCGACCATCGGCCCCGCGGACGGCACCGATGACCGGTGACCGGCCGCTGCCGGCCGAACGGCTGTCCCTGGTCGACCTGCTGGACCGGCTGCTGGCCGGGGGAGTGGTGATCGCGGGTGACATCACCCTGCAAATCGCGGACGTCGACCTGGTCCGCGTGGACCTCCGCGCCCTCATCGGCTCGGTGGACGCCCGGCTTCCGTCGCCCTGGGAGGAACACGGAACATGACCCGGCGCGTGGAACTGGACCAGGACACGGTGGAACGCGACCTCATGCGGCTGGTGCTGACGGTGATCGAACTGCTCCGCCAGCTGATGGAACGTCAAGCCCTGCGCCGCGTCGAGCAAGGCGATCTCTCGGAGGAACAGGAAGAACGCATCGGGCTGACGCTCATGCTCCTCGCCGACCGCATGACCGAACTTCGCGACCGCTACGGCCTCGAGCCGGACGACCTCAACCTCGACCTCGGCCCCCTTGGCCCGCTCCTGCCGCCGGCCGACCGGTGACGAGAGCCCCACGCCCCGCGGCACGCCCACAGCACGCCCGCGGCATGTCCGCAGCACGCCCCACGACACCCCAGGTGAACTGAACCCACCCCGCTCCCGCCCGGCCTCCAACTCAGGCCGGGCGGGAGCGGGCGGCACGCGCCCCCTTCATTCTCGGCACGGGGGCCGAGCCTCTTCCGGACGGAAGGGCGACACCAAGGTGTCCTGTCTCCATATGACAGGGGTCTCCGGTGGGATTGCAAGGAAAATCGGGAACTTCACCCGCCCAACCTTCCCGATGTGCTTACGCGCGCTGGAACGGCTACTCCGGGCGCTGACCCGACGTCCCCATGGATCCGGCACCCCATGGACTCTAAAGTTCCGCGATTCCTTGATCACGTGGCGTAGCGGGTCGTGGCCGGTCCATGCTGATGCTCCCCTCAACTGCGGTTCGGCACCTGCGGTTTGGCAGGGGTCCCTGCTGATGCGGCTCCGGATGGCTGCGGCATGACACAAAGGAGTGTGATGGACACCAGGAAAGTAGCGCTGCTCTTGGTGCTGGCCATGATGGTGTTCGGCTGGAGCACGGTGATGGCGGCGATGGGGCATGTGACGCTGATCGCTTCGCTGGCGCCCGTCCTGGGCCTGACCGTGACCCAGGTGCTGCGCGGGTTTCCCCCGCGGTCCTCGTCCGCCTCCGGGCACCGCGTGGCGACGGTGCCCGACAAGGAGGACGACGCCCCGTGACGACGTCGATCAACACACCGGGCCCGGCCTCCGAGCCGGGCCCGGTCCGTCCCGGCCGCAAGCTCGGCCCCATCGCCTCCACCGTCGGCAGCTCCCATCGTGCCTGGCTGGAACCGACCCGCGAGCACTACCTCGCCAGCGGTCACACCCTCAGCGACCTGAGCATTCGCGTTCCGTTGGCCAAGTCCAAGCTTTCCGAGCTGCTGCGCGGCGTGGGCCACTACCCGCGCTGGGAGGTCATCCACCGCCTGGCCACCGAGCTGAACATCCCGGGCTGGCCCCTGTACCGGCTGTGGAAGCAAGCGGCTCTCGACGCCGGCAAAAGCCGGGACTGGGTGGAGCGGTCCACCGAGGGGACCATCGCCCTGGCCACCGCCCGGTCCGGACCGCCCCTGGAACACGATGCCCTGCGCTCAATGGTGGAAGAGTGCTACCGCCTCTACGCCGGGGCCTTCCTGCACGGCGAGGCGCTCGACGCCGCGGTGGAGGACACCTTCGCCATTCTTTGGCTCTCCTTCGACGACGCCCTCGCCAGCCCGGACATCCGCCGCTACGCCTGGAACATCCTGCGCGCCACCGTCCAGGCCAAGGCCGACCACCGCGACCAGCGGCCCTTACTGGGCGAGGCCGCCTTCGATACCGTCGCCTTGAGCGCGCAGACCTCTCTGGAAGGACAGGCGGCCCAGCTGGCCGAGAGTCTGGAGCTGTTCACCGCGATCAGCAGACTGCCCGCCGCCCAGCTCGACGTCGTGGTGCTGCGACATCTGTGCGGGTTCAGCCCCGAGAAACTCTCCGACCTCCTCGGCATCCCGATAGCCGCCGTAAGGTCCGACGAGCGCCACGCCGAACGCTTCCTGGCCGACACCATCGAGCTGCCGCACCACACCGGAGGACCCACCTCATGACATCGCTCGAAGACATCCTGGCCAGGGCACTGCTCGTCCGCCACCGCCCTGTGCCCCGCGACACCGTCCCACCCCGCGAAGCCGAATCAGGCCGGTCGCCCGTCACACCGGGCGTGACGCCCGGTGTGACGCCAAGAGTGTCCGCGGCCGAGGACCTGCGCGCCCTGTGCGAAACCCTGGTCACCCACACCCCCGTCACCGCGGTCGCCGCCTTCGTCACCGACCAGGTCCCTGAACCCAGCAGCGCCCTGGTGCTGGCCTGCGTCCTGCAACTGACCGACACCGGCGACGGCGCCCGGTTCTGGTGGCAGTACGCCGCTGGCGCCGGCCAGCCCGCCGCCGCATACTGCCTCTACCTCCACCATCTCGCCCTCGGTGAGACCCACACCGCTCGCTGGTGGCACAACCAGACCGACGATGTGAAGCCCCATACCGGCGCCGTGGGCACCACCAACCACTGGGACGGCACGCCCGTCGTACTGCGCCACGACGACGAGGCGGCCACCAGCACGATCCTTCGCGTCCTGCGCCGTCTCGCCAGACACACCACCCGCACACGTTCCGCCGTTGTCGGCGAACTGATGGACTACATGCCCACCGCCGTCGCCGTCGGCTACCTCCGTGAACCCGAAAGCGAGCTGCCTCTGCCCGGCCCCCAGTTCGCCCGCGAGATCCGCGCCTTGCTGGCCGCGGCCACCGAGCGACCCCACGGACCCAGCGATCTCCCAGCCCACCCCCACGACCACCTCCGGCTACGGCGGGACACCTCCCGGCCCGCATTGCGGATCCACCGGCAGATGGGCGAGGCCGCGACCCACTGAAGGCGGCGGGGCGGCGAAAGGAAGTCAGCCGGCGCGCGCCGTTCTTGGGCAGAACGGCGAGCTGGCTCGCGATGTTGTGCCTTCCCGCTGTGAGCGCCGGCTGCCGAGGCCGGGGCGAACCAGGGCGGGCACATTGCCCAGGAGCGCCGCGCCGGTCAGGACGCGGATTTCCGTTCGCCGGGAAGCCATGGATGGATCATGCCCTGTTGGAACACCACCGGGGCATGGAGAAAACCCCGGGCTGCAAGAGGGATATCCCTCACTCGGCTGGGGAAACCGGGAGGCCCTACGACTATTGCGGCGCCCTCGCGCGTTACAGCATCCCTCCCAGCGGCAAGGCCCGTTCTGCGAGCTGTCCGCGCAGCCTGTCTCCGGTGGTGTCGGCTTCGGCGAGCCAGCCGGCGGCGACGAGCAGTCCGGCGTGCTCGGCGATCTGGTCGGGTGGCAGGGCGCAGAACTCGGCGGCCTGGTCCAGGCGCAGCCCGTCGTCCTCGGCATGTCCCAGGCGGCCATCCGGGCGGGCGTGGGCGGCGGTGTACAGGGCGAGGAGACGGTCCGCCGCGGTGGCCTTCTTTTTGCGGATCTTCCGGTCGCTCACCACCTTCTGGGCCCAGCCGGAGATCCTCGCCCGGGTGGTCTTGCCGAAGGCGAACGGACGGGCCTGCTCGGGCAGCAACGTCGGAACAGTGATGGCGATGGGGCCCTCGGGCCGGGAGGCCATCAGCTCGGCGACGGTGCCGGGCAGACGCAGCCAGTCGGCCTCGATCAGCCGCTGAACCACCTGCTCGGCGTCGCCCTGGAGCCAGCCGGTCAGGTCCTGGCCCGTGACATTCCCGGTGCCGGCGCGCGCGGACCGCAAGGTGAGCATGAGCACCGCCAAGCGCACCTCGGCCTCCGGGTGCGGGGAGTTGGCAGCGACGTAGTCGAGCACTGTACGGGCGCTCGCGGCCTGGGTGCGGGTCAGCAGCCGCTCCACCACCGGCCCGTCGCCCGCCGTGCCGCCGAGGGGCTGGCCGGTACGGTTGGCGTGCATCTCGAGGGTGGTCTGCGCGGCCTTCTCGGCGCGCTCGGCCTCGTGTCGCAGGGAGATGTCACCGCTCACATCGGCCCACAGGCTGAAGGCGCGGGCCTTGCGCTCGTGGAGGGTGGCGAGGACGGCGAGGTCGGGTTCGGTGCGCTGCTGGTACGCGCGGAACTCGTCCCCGAGTTTGATGAGCTCCAGGCGCAGGGCGTCGGGCTCGAGGTCACGCGGGACGATGCGCTGGGCGATCTTCCCCCACCGCTTCGTGCGCCGGGACGCCGAGGCCGGTTGGGCGGCGCGCGCACGGGGGACCGGCGCCGGTGAGGCGGCCGCGCACGACGGAGCACCAGCGGCGGGGGCGGCGCCGCGGTCGGAGAAGGCCGCTGTCAGGCCATCCCGACCGGTGCGGTCTGCGGGGTCCTCTTGCGCGTCCGGCTTTTGCGGTGCCTGGTCCATTCCCGCCGGGGCGGGACGAGCCGGGCGTCGGGCGGTGTTCAGGACGCGGCAGCCGGGGGTGGCGGCCGCACACCGCGTGCACGTCTCCGCGATCCGCCACAGTCTTCCGGCCCGGTCCACGTACACGGTCAGGACCGCCGGCCCCTCGCACCGCACAGCTCCCGCCGCCGGCGGCGCACCGCTCGGCCGTCCGGCGGCAGGGGCGGGGGTGTGCCACGCGCAGCCTGCGGCACGGCATGCGCACCACGCGTCGCCGCGCGGCCCACCGCCCTCGCGGATACGGGCCAAGTGCTCCTTGACGTGGTCGATCGCGGCCTTGCGTCCCACAGCGGCGCCGCCGGGAAAGCGCTGATCGGCGCAGGCCGGGCGGGAGCAGGAGAGCCTCACCGCGCCGACGGAGGGGCGGCCGTCAGGGTCCAGACGCACCGTCCACACCCGTCCCACGACGCGCTCCTCCTGCCGCGTACCGGCCTCCACTGCCACGACGCACCTCCCGCGTTCCTTGATCCGTTGCCTCGGCGTAGTCCCATCATCGGGGATGTCGGCCGGTCAGCCACCGGATATCGGGCTTTTCAGCACCGGTGTGCCCTGATCGCGTACAAGATGGCCGGTGCTGCTGTATAGTCCGCGCGCCCCGAGGGATGCTTCACGGTCAATGCGGGGGGGCAGGCGCGGTTACGTGGGGACGGGCCACCGGCAGTTCCACCCGCTCCCGAGGATGCCGAACCGCCCACGGCCAAGAGCCCCGACAGAGACCGGCCTTCATCGCGTTCAGGGCCCTCTTCCAGAGAACGGTCCGGCTGTTGCGGCGGAGGCCGACAGGGAGCGTCAGTCCGATGCCCGCAGGCCGCGCCGCAGGGCGCGTCGCTCGCCGGCGCTCAGCCACGCCACGCTCGCCGCGATGACCACCGCGAGGACGAGGCTGACCGGCCCGGTGCCGAGGTCCAGGCCCCCGCGCTCGTGGTTGACGCCGGCCCAGTCGGCGAAGCACGCGCCGAGCGGCCGGGTGAGCACATAGGCCCACCAGAACGTCAGGACCGACGACAGGCCTGTGAAGCGGTGGGCGAACGCGGGGAGGGCGATCAGGGCGGCGAACAGCAGCCCGGAGGGCAGATAGCCCCAGCCCAAGGTGGCCGCGGCCAAGTCTCCGACCGCCGTGCCGAGCGCGAAGGTGGCCATGACCGCGCACCAGTAGAACACCTCCCGGCGACCGCCCGCGACCGTCTCCACGGCGAGCGTCCCCTCCACCCGGCGCCACAGGACGAACACCAGGGCCAAGGCCACGGCGAACGCCGTCGCGGAAGCGGCGTAGGGCACGCCGAGGGCGACGTGCGCGACGTCGGCGGCCATGGTGCCGAACACGCTCACCATGATCACCGCCGCCCAGTACACGGCCGGGACATAGCGGCGGGCGCGGGCCTGCGCGATCAACGTGACGGCCAGCAACAGCGCGGCCGAGCCGACCGCCGGGACGGGCCCGAGTGTCCGGGCGAGGTAGTCGGAGGTGGTCTCGCCCATGCCGGTGGTGAGGATCTTGACGATCCAGAACACCGCCGTCACCCGCGGGACCTTGCTCATGACCGGCCGCGCCGGCACAGACTGACGGCGGTGGGCCGCTCGGGTGGATGTCATGGCGCCCAAGGCGACGGCGCTCCCTTCTGTACGGCGCGGCCGGGCCGCACCCGGTCGGTGGGTGGAGTGGGTCAGCCGTCGAGGACGGTGTTGCCGGTGATCGTGTCGCCGGCTCCGTCGACGGTCACCGCGTGCCGCACACCGTCGGCGCCCAGGACCACGACCCGCCAGGCCCGGCCACCTCCCTGCTCGGTGACCGGCTTCAGCGACTCCACCTTGCCGCCGGACACCGCCGACGCGGCCTTGGTCAGCGCGTCGGCCGCGCTGGTCGACGGCAACGGCGCCGGCGCCGCGTGGTCGGCCCGACCGTCGCCCCGGCGGTCCTCACCGCCGTCCCCGCCGTCGTGCCATCCCCGGTCACCAGCAGCCGCGCTACGGTCGTGGCCGTGACCGTGGCCGTGGCCCTCCTCGCCCTCGTGGTGGTGGGCCACCGCCGCCACGCCACCACCGATCACCAGCACGGCCGCCCCGGCCGCCACCCAGCGCACCGACCGGCACCGCACCCACCGGCCGGCACGGCCCGAACCCGTACGCGTCCTGCCCGTGCCCACGGCCTTCGGCTCTTCCTGCGGCAACGTTTCACCCGTCTCTATGGGCTCGCTCATGACACACCCCGATCCTCGCCAGGCCCGGGACCTCCCCGGGCGACACCGGCAGGATGTCCGTGCGTTGCTGAAGATCGGCTGAAGAACAGCGGACGCCGTCAGCAGCCCGGTCCGGCGATCTGCGACCCTGGTGGGCATGCGAGTACTGGTGGTGGAGGACGAACGCCGGCTGGCCCTGGCGCTGCGGCACGGGCTGACCGCCCAGGGATTCAAAGTCGACGTCGCCCACGACGGCCCCTCCGGCCTGGCCCAGGCCATGGAGCACGCCTACGACGTGGTCGTGCTCGACGTCATGCTGCCCGGTCTCAACGGCTACCGGGTGTGCTCACGCCTGCGGGCCTGCGGCAGCGACGTCGGCATCCTGATGCTCACCGCCAAGGACGGCGAATGGGACGAGGCCGAGGCGCTCGACACCGGCGCTGACGACTACCTGTCCAAACCGTTCTCCTTCGTCGTGCTCGTCGCCCGCCTCAAGGCGCTGGCCCGCCGCATCGGCAGCCGCGCGCCCCGGCGCACCGTCCTGGGCGACCTCGTGGTCGACTCCGCCGCCCGCACCTGCACGCGCGCCGGCACCACGATCCCCCTCACCCCCCGCGAATTCGCCATACTCGACCACCTCGCCCGCCGGGCCGGCGAAGCCGTCTCCAAGCGGGAGATCCTCGACGCCGTCTGGGACAACGCCCTCGACAGCGACCCCAACACCGTCGAGGTCCACGTCAGTGCCCTGCGCCGTAAGATCGACACCGCCTTCGGGCGAGCCGCGGTCCAGACCGTCCGCGGCGCCGGCTACCGACTGGCGGCCGACGGTGGCTGACCAGACCCCCGCCGACGCACCCACCGGCGCCGCACACCACCGACTGCGCGCCGCTGGCCACCGCCACCTGGCCCGCCACCCCCGCGTCGCGGCCCTCGTCGACCGTCTGACGCCACGCTCGGTCCGCGCCCGCACCACCCTCGCCGCCTGCGCCAGCGTCGCCGTCGTCCTGTGCGTCGCCTCGGCCGCCGTCATCATCCTGCTGCGCGTCAACCTGGAACGCACCGTCGAGGCCGACGCCCGCGAGCAGGCCCAGGCGGTCGCCCGCCTCGCCACCGACGGCCACCTCACCAGCCCGCTTCCCCTCGACCACGGCACCGACTTCATCCAGGTCGTCGACGCGAAGCACACGGTGGTGGCCGCCAGCCAGAACCTCACCGGCCACCCCCCGCTCGCTCCCGCCGGCCACCCCAAGGGCCACAGAACCTTCAACCTCGACGCCCGGGGCCACGCACACCACCACCAGCGCGTCACCAGCATCGCCACCACCACCCCCACCGGCCCCGTCACCGTCTACGTCGGCGCGTCCCTGCGCACCGCCGACGCCGCCGAAGACCTCACCACCGCCGCCCTCGCCGTACTGAGCACGATCCTGCTGTTCACCGTCGGTGCTCTCACCTGGCGCGCGACCGGCCGTGCCCTGCGACCGGTCGAGGCCATCCGCGCCGAGGTCGCCGCCATCGGAGACCGCGACCTCAACCGCCGCGTCCCCGAACCCCGCAGCGACGACGAGATCGCCCGCCTCGCCGACACCATGAACGCCATGCTCCAGCGCCTCGAAGCCGCAGGCACACGACAGCGCCGCTTCATCGCGGACGCCTCCCACGAACTGCGCAGCCCTCTGACCGTCCTGCGTACCCAACTCGAAGTCGCCCTCGCCCACTCCGACCCCGACGTCCACACGGATCTGGTGGCCGGCGCCCTGGAGGACACCGAACGCCTGCAAGCACTCGCCGCCGACCTCCTGCTGCTCGCCCGCCTGGACACCACCGACCACGACTGGCCCGACGAACCCGTCGACCTCGCCGACCTGGTGCGATCCACAGTCACGGCCCGCGGCGCCGAACCCCACCCGATCGCCGTCCACGCCCCGGTGTCGATCACCATCCACGGCAACCCCCTGTGGCTGCGACGGCTGCTGACCAACCTGCTCGACAACGCCCAACGCCACGCCCGCAGTCACATCACCGTCCGCCTCACCGCCGACCGGACTTCCGGCCACGCCGTCCTGGACGTGACCAACGACGGCCCGCCGATCGAGCCCGCCGACCGCGAGAAGATCTTCGAACGGTTCGCCCGCCTCGACGACGCCCGCAGCCGCGACGACGGCGGCACCGGCCTCGGCCTCCCCATCGCCCGCGACATCGCGGCCATCCACGAAGGCACCCTGACCGTCCTCGACGCCCCGGGAACGACCACCTTTCGCACCCGACTGCCCATCCCGTCCGAACCGTTCCACGGTGTACAGGACATGGGTGTCGCTCCGTTGGGCTGCTGACGCTGTGACCCACGGGGCGCACGCGGAGGTACGCGTGCTCTCCCAGATGCCTTGATGCGCCCACCGAGCGGGCGATCGTAGCAATGTGTGAGGGACCTGCTGGCGCTCGCGCTCGGCTTGTCCGGCGGGCCGCGGTAGTGGTGCCCGACTCGCGGCCCGGGCACCACTACCGCTCATCGTCAGGCCGAAGCGGCGGCCCCTCGGCCGAGGGGCCGGGCGAAGAACCGGGCCCCGCTGTCGGCCTCGAACCGGGGCAGTTCCTTGTGCTTGCCCGAGTTGGCGTGCAAGGTCTTCTCCTTCGAAGCGAAGGCGTCGAACAGCGCGAGACCGGCCTCGCGCGGGATGTGCTCGTCGTCCCACTGCAGGTCGAACTCGATCGGGATGGTGATCCGCGCGGCCTGCTCGGCCAGGTGGGCGTTGTAGCGGACGACGATCGGGCCTTCCGGCTCGCCCGCCGCCCTCGCCCGGAACAGCTCGGCGATCTCTTCCTCGTCATGTGCGGTGCGCGGCCGGTCGCCGTGACCGGGCGCGTCGACGACGGCGACGTGGAAACCGCAGCCGTTCACGAGGAGCTGGGCGCGGCCCGCCATCGCGGGGTGCTTCTTGTGGTTGCCGCCGCCGTGGCCCATCAGGACCAGGGGCGCGCGATCGGCCGCGCCGGACGCCACGTCGCCCCCCTGCTCCTCACGGCAGGGGGCGCGACGTGGCGGGTGGGGGAGAGGTGGTCAGAGCTTCAGGAAGGGCTTCTCTCCCGCGATGTTGAGGCGGTGCATCAGGCGCTCGTGCGGGAAGTAGTCCGCGACCGCGAGGTGCTGGGTGCAGCGGTTGTCCCAGATCACCAGGTCGCCCTGGGTCCAACGGTGCCGGTAGATCAGCTCGTTGGTCTCGATGTGGCGACGGAGGAAGTCCAGCAGCGCCCGGCTCTCGGACTCGGTCACACCGTTGATTCGCGTCACATACGGATTGGAGATGTACAGCGCCCGGCGCCCCGTCTCGGGGTGCGTACGGATCAGCGGGTGCTCCACGGGGTCCTGGCCCGCGAACTGCTGATCCGGGTCGATGCCCTTCTTGCGCAGCGACTTCTGAAGGTTGCCGTAGTCAGGGCCGAACGCCTTGCGCACGTCGTGCGTCGCGGTCAGCTGGAGCAGCAACTCCTGCATGGGCGCCGACAGCGTCTCGTACGCCAGGTACATGTTGCCGTAGAGGGTGTCTCCGCCGACCTTGGGCGTGATCTTGGCGTAGAGGGAGGTGCCGAGCGGGGGCTCGGCCCAGCCGCTGTTGTCGGTGTGCCAGTCGTTCAGCCCCGGCGGCTTCTGCTCGTTGTTGTGGAGCACCATCACCTCGGGGTGGCCCTCAACGGTCATCGGCAGCAGGTGGCTGTGCGTCAGCAGCGGCCCGAAGCGCGCCGTGAACGACTTCTGCTGCTCGACCGAGATGTCCTGTCCCGGAAATACCAGCACGTTGTACTGGTGGAAGGCGTCCTGGACCGTCTTCCACGCCTCGTCCGAAATATCCTGCGACAAATCGAGACCCGTGACCCGAGCCCCGATGGCGGGGCTTACCGGCTCGATGACGGGCAGAGTTCCACTCATGTTGATATCGCTCCTCTAAGGCTAGGAAATGGGCGTGGTCAGAGGCTGACCGGTGGTGGTCAGGGTGTGCAGCAGGACGTCGGGATCGATGACGCCGCCGCTGACGACGGCCACGGGGTTGCGCCAGGCGTACGAGGAGGAGTGCTTCAGCGCGGCCGCGTACGCCGCGGCTCCAGCACCTTCGCAGACGATCTTGTCGACGAACGCCAGCGACGACAGCGCCTCCGCGATCTCCTGCGGAGTCACCGTGAACACCCCGGCCAATTTGTCCTTGAGCCGCTCGAACTGATCCGGAATGACGAAGCTCGCGCCGATGCCGTCCACGAACGACCGCTCGTACTCCACATCCGTGGGCCGTCCCGCGCGCAGCGAGGCGGACAGTGGGGCTCCGGTGCTGATCTCCACGGCGTAGACGGGGACCTTCAAATAGGTCGCCAGGCTGTAGGCGAGGTTCCCGCCGCCGTAGGGCACCAGCACCGCGTCCACGTCCGGCAGATCGTCCTGGATCTCCATTCCGATCGTGGCGATGCCCAGCGAGACGTATGGATCACTCTCCGAGGAGAGGAAGAAACCCGGCAGGTCGGGAAAGGAGGCGGAGACCATGGTGCGGCGCCAGACCGGATACGGGACCTGCACGATCCGCGTCCTGGGGTTGTACGCCAGGATCTGCGACCGCTTCGCCTCCGGAATCGAATCCGGCACCACCACCGTGTACGCCAGATCCAGTTCCGACGTCACGTGCGCCAGGCCCTGCGCGAAATTTCCCGAGCTGCCTGTCACCACACCGTCGCGGACGATGCGGTCCCACACCTCCGGACGGAACCGCCGGTACGCGTGCAGCGCGCTGAGCGCACCTCGGGCCTTGAACGAATTGGTGACCTGAAGGTTCTCGCACTTCAGGTGAATGTCCACCGGACTCGGCGCCTTCGCCCGCAGCAATGGCGTACGACGAATGTGCGGATCGATGAGTTCGCGCACACGCCGTACCGATGCGGGGGAAATCGCCTCGGATAACGGGGATTTCAGCATATGGCTTTCGCTATCGGGTAGGAAAATTCCTCGGTCAGACCGAGCTTTCGGGCCAGCGCGATACTCGGCGCCTTGTCCGCGTGACACGTCATGACCGGGCGCAGGCCCTGCTCGCCGCCCCAGCGATCGGCGGCGGCGAGGACCACGAACGCCAGGCCCTTGCGACGATGATCGGGATGAGTGTGGATACCGAACTCGATCAGCCCGCCGCCGATGACGCCGTGGGCGTCTGCCGCCACCCGGCCGTCCTTGACCAGGGCGAAGCCGACCGCATGCTCGGCGTACTGGGCACTCGTGCCGAAGATGCTCCGGGCCATCGGGGAATCGAGGCCGGAGAAGGTCTCCGCGTCGATCCGCACCAGCTCGTAGCCGTCGGGGACGGCCGGCGGAGGGGCGATGAAGTCGGAATGGGTACGGGTGAAGTGCAGCCGCTGCCCCGCCGTGAAGCCGGCCTGCTGCGCCCAGGTACTGGTCTCGGGGCCCGGCGGGTGGACGAGCTGTACGTCGCCGTGCCCGGCGAGCAGCGCCTTGGCCTCGGCGAAGAAGGCGGGGGTCATGGCCCCGGCGGCAAGACAGAACGGCGCTGTGGTGGCGACCAGACAGGTTACGGGCGCGCCGTTCCGGAAGTGCGCCCAGGCCCTGCCCGGGATGGCTCCGTCGATGACCGCGTGGACGAAAGCCAGATTGGGATAGTCGGTGTCGAACAGAGAGACAAGACGCGGTAAGTCGGCTGCGGCTACCTCGACCAGTCGCGTCCGGTCCGCGGCGGGCACCGGCGGGGCAGCGCTCATTGGTTCTCCATCGGGGCTCTCCATAGGGTTCGGAAAACGGGGCGGGCGGGTCAAACGCACGCGGATTCGCTCCCAGGGGCCTGCAAGATTCTAGGGAAGAGCTGTAATCGTTGAGTAACTGGCTCGATTGCGACCCTGGCTGACATATGACGGATATCCGAGTTCACCGAGGTCACGGCCGGGGCCGTTATCGTGTTCAACTGCGTCAGCCCTGGGCTGACGCCTCACAGCAGACGGGAAGGGGAACGGGAACGGGAACAGACAGGAACGGGCAGGATCGCCTCGGCCTCGCCTTCCCCACGCGTGCGGGCGTCATACAGCCCGGAGCAGAGCGTGGAGCTCGGCGGCGTCGACGATGTGGGCCCGTGAGGGGAGAACCTGACGGAGCAGGACGCTGTGGACTTCGGTGTCCGGGTCGGCGACGCCGTCGGACAGGACGTAGAGCCGGTAGTCACGGTCGGCCGCGTCGATGACGGTGGACAGGACGGCGCCGCTGGTACTGATGCCGCAGACGACCAGCGTGGTGATGCCGCGCTCGCGCAGCCGCTGGTCGAGGTCGGTGGTGGACATGCCGCCGTAGCGGGTCTTGCGCACGATGATGTCGCCGTCCCGGGGAGCCAGACGCTCGTGGATGGCAGTGGCAGGGTCCTCGTGGTACATGACACGGTGTTGCGCCAGCGGGGCGAAGGACTTGTTGACGGCCGGGATCGCGTCCCAGTCGGCCTCGGTGAAGCCGACGCGTACGTAGGCGATGGTGCCGCCCTTCGCGCGAACGTCGGAGATGGCCCCTTCCACGCGACCGAGCAGGGCCTCGCGGTCGCCGCCTTCGGGTAGAGCGGCCAGGATCGCGGGCTGGAAGTCCATGACGAGAAGAGCGGTGTGCGCGGGGTCGAGCGCGGGGGCGGTGCTCACGCGAGTTTTCTCCTTACTGGTGGATGTGCCTGGTCGACGCGGACGCACACTGGCGAATCAGCGGCGGCCTGCGGATTTCAGTGGTGCATCGCGGTGCGTGACGTGACGGGTACGTGATGAGTGGCTACGCAGCCAATTCCGGTTCGTGCTGCGGCGTCGCCCGGTCGCGGCGGGGAAGCAGGAATGGGGTGGCCAGGATGACCAGCCCCGCGACCGTGAGAGCGGTACGCGGGCCGGTGACGTCCGCGAGCAGCCCGCCGAGCGCGGTGAAGACGGCGATGGACGCCTGCTGGCCGATCGACCAGGCCGAGAGGGTGCGGGCGACGAGATGCTTGGGTGTGCGTTCGAGCCGGTAGGTGGCGAGCACCGGGGTGTACAGGCTCATGTTGATGATGATCGCCAGCTCGACGACCATCACGGTGACGAGGCCGACGACGCCGGGACGGACGAAGGCCAGGCCGATCAGCCAGACGGCGCGCAGGGTGCCGACGGTCCGGAAGACCCAGTGCCGGCCGTAGCGGGCCACGACACGGTGGGCCAGCCGGGAGCCGATGAGTCCGCCGAAACAGGGGGCGGCGAAGGCGAGGCCGTACTGCCAGGGCGGGAACTCGAGCTGGCGAAGCAGGAGCACGGCCAGCAGCGGCTCGGTGGCCATGATCAGACCGGAGACGAGCATGTTGTTGAGGTAGAGCGCCCGAAGACCGGGATCGCCCATGATGTGCCGCCAGCCGTCGAGCAGCGCGCCGGCCCGGACCTGGCTCTTGCCGGTCGGTCGCGGTGCCTCCTCCCGCCCGCCGCCGATCGCGGTGATGCCCAGCGCGGAGAGCAGGTAGCTGAGCGCGTCGGCCACCACGGTGGTGACCGGCCCGAACAGGCCGATCGCCGCCCCGCCCAGCGGCGGTCCGACCGCGATGGAGCTCCAGTTCGTGGATTCGAACCGCGCGTTGGCCACGAGCAGGTCGTCCGGCCGGACGAGTGCCTTGAGGTAGGCGCCGCCGGCCGCGTTGAACGCGATCTTGGCCGCGGCGACCACGGCCGAGATCACGAGCAGCTGGACGAAACAGAGCCGGCCGAAGGCGTAGGCGACCGGGATCGTCGCCATGACCGCGAACCGGGTCAGGTCCATCGCGATCATGACCGAGCGCTTGCGCCGGAACTCCACCCACGGCGCGAGCGGCACCGCGATCAGCGCGCCCACCGCAGGCCCCACCGCGGACAGCGCGGACACCTCAGCGGGGCCGGCGTGCAACACCAGCACGGCGATCAGCGGCAATGCCCCGAACCCCAGCCCGGATCCATAGGCGCTCACCGCATACGCCGCCCACAGCCAGCCGAACCGCCGACCCAACCGTCTCCTGCCCACCATGCTCTCCCACCCGAACAATCCGAGGTTGACCAATGAGAGCTAACCGAGGACCACAACAGCAGGTCAAACAACTGTCCCGGCGGTTCTGCACAACCATCTGTTGTTCACTAAGCTGAATCAGCGTGGACCTAGAAGCAGTACGTACCTTCGTCGCTGTGGCGGAAGCGGGTCAGTTCCAGAAAGCCGCCGTCGACCTGTCGATCACCCAGCAGGCCGTCTCCAAGCGCATCGCCGCGCTGGAGCGCGACCTCGGTGTGCGACTGTTCACCCGCACACCGCGCGGCGCCGAGCCCACCATCGACGGGCAGGCGTTCCTGCCCCACGCGCGGGAGCTGCTGAGCGTCGCCGAACGCGCGGTCGCGTCCGTGCGCACCGGCCGCCGTCCCCTGCGCGTCGACGTAATCAACTCGCGCGGCGCGGCCTCGGGCCTGATGCGCGGCTTCCACCACGCGCATCCCGAGATCGACCTCAACGTGGTGATGCTGTTCGACGTCGACACGGCCGTCGCCGCCATCCGCTCCGGCACGATCGACGCATCCTTCCGCGCCGTCGCCATGCCCGGTCGGCCCCTTCCCGAGGACATCGAGTCCGCCCGGGTGCTCGACGAACCGCTCCAGCTCCTCACCGGCCCCGCCCACGCGCTGGCGTCCGCACGGTCGGTGACCCTCGCCCAGCTCGCCGGGCACAGAATCTGGATGCCCGGCATCGTCCCCGGCACCGAGTGGGCCGCCTACTACGACGACCTCGTCGCCGAATTCGGCCTCACCATCGAGGCGACCGGCCCCAACTTCGGCTCCGACGCCCTCCTCGACACCATCGCCGACACCCCGGCCCTGGCCACGTTCATGAGCGAGCAGACCCGCCTCGTCTGGCCCGCCGACCACGGCCTGCGCCGCATCCCGGTGACCGACCCCACACCCGTCTACCCGCACTCACTCCTCTGGCACCGCGACAACCCCCACCCGGCGCTGACCACCCTCCGCTCCCACCTCGCCACCACAGCGGCGGCCCACGAGACCGCCGGCATGTGGGCGCCCAGCTGGGTGATGCCGCGCTGACCGCCGCCACGGAAGTGACTCCCGAACTCACCTCGAAAGGCAGCCCTGGACTGGGGCGCCTGGCCACCGACGCGTTCGAGACGCCCGACTGCTCGTCGTCCTGCGCTCCTGCGAAGCCGGGGTTGGGGGAGGGGCCGGCCCGACATCCCACAGAGCTCAGCTGCCGCCTGACCTCTTGATCTTCCCCATGATCTCCTGTGCCTTGCCGTGGAGCTTTTCGGCCTTGCCCTCGGCTTCCATGCGCCGGTCACCGACGACCTTGCCGACAGTCTCCTTCGCCTTCCCCTTGAGCTGCTTGGCCTTGCCCTGCGCCTTGCTCATGACCGGACCTTCCCTCCCACTGCGGATGAGATCTCTCTACCCTCCAACCGCCTACCCACCATCCTCCGAGCCAGGCATGCTCAGGCCAGACCGAGAAGCGGAACGCGAGCGCGTGACGGCGGCCGGGGGGAAGGAGGACTCACCTCTGACGCACGCGGTGCACCAGCTCGGCAGCTGCCTGCGGCCAGCGTCCGCACGTGAAGGAGAAGCCACTCTCCAGTAGCCGCCCCGGAATGACGCGACGGCTCTTGAGGAGCAGCTCGGCGTCCGAGCGCAGAGCGAAGGCGCCGAGCTCCGCCATCCACTTCGTGGCGGGCAACCCCGCCGGCCTGCCTCATGCCTTACGCAGAACGCGCATGAACTCCCGCTGCGGAAGCGGCTCGGGAGCGGCGAGGTTCACCGCGCCGGTGAGGTCGTTCCGGTCGATCAGGAACTCGACGGCCCGGACGAAGTCGCGGTCGTGGATCCACGAGATGTACTGGGCACCGCCGACGACCGGACCGCCCAGCCCCAGCCTGGCCAACCACAACAGCACGTCGAAGACGCCACCCCGGTCCGGACTCATCACCATCGCCGAGCGCAGGGCGACCTTCCGCGCCTCAGGCGTCGACCTCCTCCGCCCAGGGGCCCGGAGTCCGGCCGTCCCAGCCGACCTCGCCGACGCGCACCGGATGTCGGGTGAGGACCACGACCTCGCGGTCGGCGGCTGTCAGGGCGCGACGCAGGATCGTTCCCACCTGGCCGGTCCCGCCTGCTGTCACAACCTTCATCTCGCCTCCTGAGAAGGGCCTGCGGAGAGCCGGTCGGTGACGCCTCCAAATCTACTGGCGTGCTCCCGCGACGAGCTGCGCGAGATCTGCCCAAGCGCGCTGGCGGGCGTATTCGAGCCCCTCGCGAAGCAGCACGCCCCTCAGCGATGACACCCGCTGCGGCCCTCACCTGCGCCGGCCGTGAGGTAACCGGAGCCAGGCTCACGGATTCCTCCAGTGCGTGCGGCTTCCTTTAGTGTGTGCGGCTATGAAGATCATCGAGCTCTCTCCCGGCGACCCGCGCCTCGCCTCCGACCTCCTGCCCGTCCTGCGCCAGCTGCGCCCGCACCTCACCGAAGAAGTCTTCCGGGAGGTGTACGAGGAGGGGCACGCGCAAGGGCTGCGCTTCACTGCCGCCTACGACGACAACGGGATATGCGTGGGCGTCGCCGGTTGGCGCATAACCGTCAACACCAGCACGCTGCGCATGCTCTACGTCGACGACCTCGTCACCGACGCCGAGGCCCGTTCCACGGGCGTCGGACACCAGCTCCTGGAACACTTGCAGACGCGCGCCCGTGAGGCCGGCTGCCACCAGTTCCGGCTGGACTCCGGCACCCACCGCACCGACGCCCACCGCTTCTACTTCCGCGAGCGCATGGTCGTCGACGCCTTCCACTTCGGTAAGAAGCTGGACTGACCATTACAGGGTCCGCTGCGTCAGGTGTATGAGGGGCACAGGGCGCAGGGCCGCAACCCGGACGCCGAGTGTGGTCTTGGCGGAGAATCGCCGACCGCCCTTGGGGGGCCGCGGACGTCCCTTGACAGTCGGTTCGGCTGCCACGACGGTTGTCGCGCCCCAAAGGCCTGAGCTCCATCGGAATCCGTGGAGGAAGAATGACGAAACGTTCATGGTGCGCTGCGGCCCTGGCCCTGATGCTCGTCTCCTCCGCCGGGGCGGCGACGGCATCCGCGGCCACGACCCCGGACACCGCGTCAGACACCGCGTCGCACGGCTCGACGGCGAAGCCGCAGAGAGACAGACCCGACCTCAACGGCCTGCGCATCAAGGCCGTCAACGCCCCGAACATCTACCTGGTCCTCGACGGCAAGCGTCACTGGATACCCAACCCGGCCACCTACAACAACCTGTTCCGTGACTGGAACGGCGTCGTGTCGGTCCTCGACGTCGGGGGAATCACGGCCGGCGGCGCGCTCAGCGACGGCGCGTTCCTCGGCAAGGCATCGGGTCGACCCGAGGTCTACCTGTTCAGCAACGGCACCAAGCGCTGGATCACCAGCCCGGCGGCGATGGACAAGTACTACTTCGCCTGGAACAAGATCCAGAACCTGCCCATCGAGGCGGTCAACTCCATCCCGGACGGCCCGTCCATCTCCTGACACACCGCACTCCGCAGACAGGCCCCAGCGGATCCAGACGTCGATCGTGAGGTTGCTGACCCTGATGCGGGCTTCCGCGACATCGGACGCCCGCGTCAGCCCTGATTCTGATGGGTTCCCGAACCGGGCGTCTCGTGCGCCCGCCGGGCCCGGGCCATCCGTGGCCGGAGGCGTGGTTTTCGGCGGCGGGGGAGTCGTGAGGCTCTCGGTGTCGTCCTGGTGAGGACCGGCTCCCGCGGCGGTCTCCAGGCCGAGGAACGTGCCAGCAGCACCACGACCGTGCCATGCCCGGCACGCTTCCCCCCCCAGCCCCGGCATGAGGTTCAACCCGGTGACAGGGAGGCCGATGGTTGCCCTGATCCTGTCCGCCGTGCCCGCCTGTGTCTCCGGCGCGGCTTGTGCTGCTTATGAGCCATGACATGGCATCGCTTGGCTTGGCTCTGCTGTGCAGAAGAACGGGCCCCCGCTGTAGTCGGCGAGCTAGTGGTGGTGGAGGTCTGCCGGAAAGAGACGAAGTCACCTCAAGGCACCAGCCCGTGCTGCTTCGCCAGTAGGACGGTGGAGACCCGGTTGTTGGTGCCGAGTTTCCGGTAGACCTTCTCGAGGTGACGGTTGACTGTATGCGGGGAGATGAGCAGACGGTGAGCGATGCCCTGGGACGTCAGGCCCTCCGACAGCAGGCCCAGCACTGTCAGCTCGCGTGGCGTCAGGTCGTGTCTGGTGGAAACGGAGAGTGGTGCGGCGGCGCCTAGGCGGCGGAACTCGCGGGCTTGGCTGTCCACGGTCAGGATCAGGGGCTGGATGCGAGCTGCCAGGGCGAGATCGCGGTCGGTGAACTCCTGCTCGCGCCCCAGGATGAGGGAGCGCAACGCCAGCGGGTCACCAGGGGTGGGCAGGCCGAGTTGTTCCCCGCCCCCGGTCTCCCGGGCTGAGTCGTACCAAGGAGAATGCCGCCACCTCTCGCTGATGCGGCTCAAAATGACTGGGCTTGTTCCCCCGGACGCCACGTGGAGGGTCAAGGGATGCTGGTCCGGATTGGGGTAGCGGTCGGTGAGATCCAAGGCAATGGGGCCATGCGATTCCGGTGCCCAGGCTTCCGTCCGAAGGACGCGCTCAGCGATGTACAGGCCGGAGAACGTCACCCCTGTGCAGTCGAAGACTTCGCATAAATGCTTGGTGATCAGCGACCACATCGCCTCAGGGTCGGTGTTTTCGAGGATCGCCACCGCGAGGTCCAGTATTTGCTCGTAGTCCCGTACGCCAAGCCGCCCCATGGGGAAAGTCTGTGAGGTACCTCCTCAGGGCACAAGGCCATGGCGGCCCTGCTGCCTGGCGACATCCCCGCCGGCAGGCCTGCCGCACGGTGCCTGATCCGCGACTGCGTTCGCAACCGCCTGCGGCTACTGCCCGGTCCCGGTCGCGCGCTGCCATCGGCACCATCGACGCGAAGCCCGCACAGCTGGCTCGCCGACGAAGCCCAAGCCCAAGCCCAAGCCGAAGCCGAAGCCCTCAGCGCCACCCACCACATCCCCCAACAACATCGCCGGGAGGCCCTCCAGCTCCTGGCCCCGCCCTGACTGGAAACGGTGCCCGGACGGCCGAACGCCGGTCATGTCCACCCGCTGTCCGCCTCATGCGGGACGACTCGGCTTCGGGCCGCCGTGCACGGCCAGGACGATGAGGTGGCGCCGACGCCTCCGTTCGAGCCGGTGCTCGCCCACGGGATCGAGGCCCACGGGGTCGAAGCCTGCGGCTCGGGCATCGCGTCTCCAGCCCTGCGGATCGGCTGCGTTCAGCCGAGGAGGCCGTCGAGCATGCGGGCTACGGCGTCGTCGAAGGGGTCGGTGGTCGCGGCGCCGTCCGCCATAGGGGCGCTGGCGAGCGCGGCCGTGATCCGGGGGTGGGTGCCGGCGGCCGCGACATGCCGCAGGTATGCGGTGCTGCGGGCCGTGCCGGCGGTGGTGGCTGCGCTTTCGTTCTGGACGATCATCGCGGTCACCGCGTTGAGCAGGGCGAATGCCTCCAGCTTCCGAGCGGCGGGGGCCGGGTGGTCGGCGAGGAATTCCAGGAAGCGGTCCAGGACGTCCACCGCGTGCGGGCCCAGCGCCGGCCGGGTGGCGATCAGGCCCGGCAGCCAGGGATGGCGGCGCATGATCCGCCGAGTCTGGCGGGCGACGGTGAGCAGGTCGGCCCGCCAGTCCCCGCCAGGCTCATTCAGCTCGTACTCCGAGGCGGTGGCGTCGGTCATCAGGTCCAGCAAGTCGTCGCGAGTGGCGACGTAGCGGTAGAGCGAGGCCGCGCCCGTGCCGAGTTGCGCGGCGACCCGTCGCATGGAGACCGCGTCGAGGCCCTCGCGGTCGGCGAGGGCGATCGCGGCGGAGGTGATCTCGGCGCGGCTGCGCTCGGCCGGTCGGCCGACCGCAGCGCGCTCGGGTCGCAACCAGATCACCGTCTCGTTCGCAACTGACACGTCATCTCCATTGCAGCCATTCGTGGTTGTGCCAGCTTAACTCTTTGCGTACAGTGTTCGCAAAATTCGCGAACGCTGTACGCAAACCAAATCTCGGAAGGAGCACGGGATGGCGACACGGTATGCGGACAACGGCGGGGTCCGGATCGCCTTCGAAGAGCTCGGCGGCACCGGTGGCGACCCGTTGCTGCTCGTCATGGGCCTCGGGGCCTCGCGCTTCTGGTGGCCGCGAGGACTGGCGGACGAACTGGTACGGCGTGGCTTCCACGTGGTCGCCTACGACCAGCGCGACGCGGGCGAATCCACCCGTTTCCCCGGCCGGCGCCGGACCCACCCGCTCGTCGCACTGCTCCGACGCGAGGCGCCCGCCTACACCGCCGAAGACCTCACCGACGACGCGATCACCGTGCTGGACGCCCTCGGCTGGAAGCGTGCCCACCTCTTCGGGCACTCCATGGGCGGGCTGATCGCCCAACGCATCGCCATCCGACACCGCACACGGATCCGGACGCTCACCAGCTCCTCCGCCGTACCGAGCGACGTCCGAGGCCTCAACGTGCTGCGCTACGTCCGCCTCGGTACGGTCGCCCGCTTCACCCGGCTGCGCCACCCGCGGCACGCCCGAAGGAGAGCTTGCCCTGGCTTTGGACGTCACCAGGCTCCTGGCCGCACCCCGGCGGCGCGTCAACGAGGACGACGTCCGCGAGCTCGTCCGACGCGAGGCCGCCCACGGGGTCGTCAGCTTCCGCGACGACGAGGCCCAGAGCCGGCAGATCGGCGCCAAATGGCACGGCGGCGCACTCGGCGACATCACCGCACCCACCCTCGTCCTGCACGGCGAAGGAGATCCGCTGCTGCGCACCGCAGCCGCCCGCCGCATCGCCGCCGCCATCCCCGGCGCCCGGCTGCGAACAGTGCCCGACGTCGGGCACTACCTCGGCCGTGACGCGTGGGCCACTTATGCCTCCGAAGTGCGCGAGATCGCAAATGCGGCGACGCCGCTGATGCAACTGTCGGATGCGGAATAGGAATTCGCTGAGCCGCATCTACCGATCCATGAGCACAGCCCGTACATGCCTGCGCGCGGCGCGCCACTGCTCGGCGAGGAACTTGTCGGTTCCATTGGCGGAAAAAGACAAAGGCAAGGAGAACCCTCTCCTTGCCACTCTCAACATATAGCGCACTGGGGGGCTTGCCGCAAGGCCCGGGTCATGGCGCAGAATCGTCGGCCGATGCCCGAAACCCGCGGAAGCGGAAGCAGGGGGCACGACGTGCGCGTGTCGCTGTCGGCATATGGGGGACGCGGTGAAATCGAACCAGTGGTGGGACCAGCAGTGCGGTTGCGGTGGGGATTGTGGGCGCTCGGCGCGGAGACGCGGGGGTGCGCGCCGCTCGATCGGACGGAGCGGCCGACCGACTCGTCAGAGGAAAGGCAACCAGGAATGAGGACGTGCTCGACAGCAGGCTCGACAGAGCCGGAGGCGCCGGTGATTCGATCGGCCACCGCAGTGGGACAGAGCATGGTTGCCTCGGGGTATCGCGATGATTGAAAAGAAGCAGTACGTGTTGGATCTTCAAGAGGTCGACGAGACGCAGGTCGCGGTCGTCGGCGGCAAGGGCGCGCACCTGGGCGGGCTGTCGCGGATCGAAGGCATCCACGTGCCGGGTGGTTTTTGCGTGACCACCAACGCCTTCCGGCGTGTCATGGCGGAAGCGCCGTCGATCGACGATCGGCTCGATCAGCTGTCGCGTTTGAATCCGGACGACCGGGACGACCGGGAGGCGATCCGCACGCTCAGCGCGCAGATTCGTCGGACCATCGAAGAGGTTGCCATCCCCGGCGATATCGCGGCGCCGATCACCCGCGCGCTCGCCCGGTTCGGCGAGCAAGCCGCCTACGCCGTCCGATCCAGCGCGACGGCGGAGGACCTGCCGACGGCCTCCTTCGCCGGCCAGCAGGACACGTACCTGAACGTCGTGGGTCCGACGGCGATCCTCCAGCACATCAGCCGGTGCTGGGCCTCGCTGTTCACCGAGCGGGCCGTGACCTACCGCCGGCGGAACGGCATCGACCACCGTACGGTCCACATGGCCGTGGTCGTGCAGCAGATGGTCTTCCCACATGCGGCCGGCGTCCTGTTCACGGCCGACCCCGTCACGGGCAACCGGAAGGTCGCCACCGTGGACGCCGGCTTCGGCCTCGGTGAGGCCCTGGTCTCCGGCCTGGTGAACCCGGACGTCTTCACGGTGCGAGACGGCGAAGTCGTCGCCAAGACGATCGCCGCAAAACAGCGCGCCCTGCACGCCCTGCCGACCGGCGGTACGCGGGAAGTGGCGATCGACTCGCGGCTGCAGGACCAGCCCGCGCTCACGGACGGGCAGGCCGTGCGGCTCGTACAGCTCGGGCGGCGGATCGAAGCACACTTCGGCCGCCCGCAGGACATCGAATGGTGCCGGGTCGATGACGGCTTCCAGATCGTTCAGAGCCGGCCGATCACGACACTGTTCCCCATCCCCGAGACCGGCGACCAGGAGAACCACGTCTACGTCTCCGTCGGTCACCAGCAGATGATGACCGACCCCATGAAGCCCCTGGGGCTCTCCATGTGGCAGCTGACGGCCATGGTGCCGATGCACGAGGCCGGTGGCAGGCTGTTCGTCGACGTCACCCGGCGTCTGGCCGCGCCCGCGAGCCGCGCCGCCCTCCTGGATGTCATAGGGAGAGGCGATCCGCTGGTCAGGGACGCCCTGGAGACCGTTCTCAACCGCGACGATTTCGTCCCATCGCTCCCGGACGCGCCTCCCGGCGGGCCGGCGGCCGGCGGTGCGCCCGCCCCGATCGAGACCGATCCGGCCATCGTCAACGAGCTGATCGAGCGCAGCCGGGTGTCCATCGCCGCCCTGGAGCGCGAGATCCGGACGAAGACCGGGCCGGCGCTGTTCGACTTCCTGCTGGAGGCATTCGAGGAGCACAAGCGAGTCCTCAGGGATCCGCTGAGCCTTCAGGTGATCATGGCGGGGATGGAGGCCACGTGGTGGCTCAACGACAAGCTGGAGGAGTGGCTGGGCGAGAAGAACGCCGCTGACACGCTCACGCTGTCCGCCCCCGGAAACGTTACGTCGGAAATGGGACTGGCGCTGCTCGACGTCGCGGACGTGATCCGCCCGCATCCGGAGGTGGTGGCGTTCCTGCAGGGCGTCGGGCACAAGGGCGTCGGGTATGAGGGCGCCGGTGACGAAGGCGTCGAGGGTGAGGGCTTCCTGGACGAGCTGGCGAAGCTCCCGGGTGGGACCGAAGCGCGCGACGCCATAGAGGCATACCTCGACCAATACGGCGTGCGCTGCGCCGGCGAGATCGACATCACGAGGGCACGCTGGCGCGAACGCCCCACCACGCTCGTGCCCGCGATCCTCGACAACGTCAGGAACTTCGAGCCGGGCGCCGCCGAGCGGCGCTTCGAGCAAGGGCGGCAGAAGGCGCGGAAGAAGGAACAGGACGTGCTGTCACGCTTGCGGGCCCTGCCGGACGGGGACCGGAAAGCCGACGGGACCAAGCGGATGATCGACCGGGTCAGAACCTTCATCGGGTACCGGGAATACCCGAAGTACGGCATCATCAGCCGCTACTTCGTCTACAAGCAGGCCCTGCTGAAGGAGGCCGAGCGCCTCGTGCAGGCCGACGTGCTTCCTGAGAAGGAGGACATCTTCTACCTCACGCTCCAGGAACTCCACGACGTCGTGCGCTCGCACCGGGTGGACGACCGGCTCATCCAGCAGCGCAAGGACGCGTTCCGGTCGTACCACGCGCTCACACCGCCCCGGGTGCTCACATCGGACGGTGAGGCCGTCACCGGGGCCTACCGGCGCGACGACGTGCCGGCCGGCGCCCTGATCGGCCTACCGGTTTCCGCCGGGACCATCGAAGGGAGGGCCCGCGTCGTCCTCGACATGGCGGAGGCCGATCTCGAAGCGGGCGACATCCTGGTCACGACCTTCACGGACCCCAGCTGGTCGCCGCTGTTCGTCGGAATCGCGGGCCTGGTGACGGAGGTGGGCGGCCTGATGACCCATGGCGCGGTGATCGCACGGGAGTACGGCTTGCCGGCCGTCGTGGGCGTGGAGCAGGCCACCCGGCTGATCCGGGACGGGCAACGGATCCGCGTGCACGGAACCGACGGGTACGTCGAGATCCTTCCTTGACCGACCACACCGAGAAGCCCGTCACCTTCTACGGCGGCACCTGAGCGACGGGATCCCCGCCCTCGTCCCGCTGCTCGCCACGGTGACGCCGATATCGATGGCGCTCGCCGAGCCATCCGCCCGGTCTACGGACAGGGAGGTGCGGCCTGTACCCACCACCACGCCAGTGGCATCAGCGAAGGAGTACCACACCATGGCGCTGAATCACGCCAAGCACATGGTCGCTCTCGCGGTCGGCGTTGCCTCCCTCATCGGGGGCAGCCTCGTAACGGCCGCTCCGGCAGACGCGCAAGCCAAGCCCGGCGGCCCGGGCCTCGCGGCGAGCAGCGGCTACTTCGTCAACGTGGACAGCGGCAAGTGCCTGGACGCTGTATGGAGCCACACCAACGGCACCGTCGTAAACCAGTGGGACTGCTACGGAGGCGCGACCCAACTCTGGCACGGGTGAAACCTGTGCAGCGGCCGTCACTGGTCGCCGACCGACGACGGCCGCTGCGCGAGTCGCCCGATCCGGAAGGCGGGGCACCCGTGCCCTGTGAAGCACCGGGAAAGGCCCCGGTCACGCGGCCGGCCACGGGGCCTCACGCCTGGGGCGTGCAGAAAGCGACCGGGCTGCGCAGGCCGGAGTGGTTGAACGCGCGGATGCCGAAGAACACGTTGTCCTTGGACAGGTCGACGGCGTACCGGGTCACGTTCCCGGCCGGGATGACGTGGGTCCACTCCGGTTCGGTGGTCTCCCGCCACACCACCTCGTAGCCGGCGAGGTCCGGCTCGGGGCCTCGTTCCCACGCCAGCTCGGTGGAGTTGCCGAGGGCGGTGGTGCGGATCTTCGCGCCGCGCGGTGTACCGGGTGCATGGGCGAGCGACCACAGGGCGGCCGCGTTCACCCGGGCCACCCGGGCGATGAAGCCGAAGTCGCAGAACTCGGGCAGGTCCCCGTACTGCTTGCCGTCCACCATCCGCACGTCCTGGTGCTGGTGCGCGTAGTTCTCGGCGGGCTCGGTGAACCGCCCGGCCGGATAAGCCTGTTGGAGGAACGGGATGTGGTCGCCGCTGCGCAGATAGCGGTCGCGGCGAAAAACCACCCGCACCCGCATCCCCGTCGCGTCGTTCTCTGCGGTGTCCCGGACGAACCGGGCCAGCTGGCGCGAGGACGAGTCGTTCTCGCCGCCCACCGAGCGCCGCACCTCGGCCTGCTCCGGCGTCTCCGCGGTCGGTACCCCCTCGGCGAACAGCCGGATCGTGTACGGATCGCGCGAACCGTCCTCGGCGGTCGGGCTCCCCACGATGTCGTTGGTGAACATGCCCTGTACGTCGGCCTGCCGGCCCCGGTACATCCGGGCCATGTGCCCGGCCCCGTACAGCCCCTGCTCCTCACCCGCCACCGCCGCGAACACCAGAGTCGCGGCCGGACGCCGGGTCGCGAAGACCCGGGCCAGTTCCAGGACGACGGCCACGCCGGAGGCGTCGTCGTCGGCGCCGGGCGCGTCGCCGGTGGCGTTCATGGGGTCGCTGTTCCGCGAGTCGTAGTGCCCGGAGACCACATAGATCCGGTCGGGCGTGACCGACCCGCGCAGTGTGGCGACGACGTTGGTGATCCTGGTCGCCACCGGGACACGGGGCGCGGGCTGCTGCACGTACGACTGGAGCTCCACGGTCATCCGGCCACCGGATGCCTGTGCGCGGCGGCGCAGCTCGGCGAGGAGCCAGTCGCGGGCCGCGCCGACGCCGCGCACGGGATCGTCCTGGGCGGACAGGGTGTGCCGGGTGCCGAAGGAGACCAGTTTGCGGACGGTCGCCTCGACACGACGCGGATCGATCTCCCGCAACAGTGCGCGGAGTTCGCGCGAAGGGGGCTGTTCGGTGGGCCGGTGACGGGCGGGTCCTGGCGGCCGCGCCGGCCCGGACTGTGCGGGTCCGGCCACCGCCGGTGACATCGCCGCTGCCGACGACAGCCCCAGGGCCGTCGCACCGACCGTGGCCGCGCCGAGCACGGTACGCCGCGCCGTGCCCTCTCCGCTGCGTCGGCTGTGCCCGTCGTGACCGCTGTCTCTGCCGCCCGCGTCCTCGCCCGGCTCCGTCATGCCGCCATCGTCACGCCCGCCTCAACACCCCCGCAAGGTCCGGTTTCGGCCCGGGGAGAAGGGCTGTCGGGCCCGAGCCCGACAACGCCCGTTCCGGCCCCTGGGGGAAGTGGGGGAGCGCTCATCGGTCGGCGGTGAGGCAGGCGGTGTAGAAGTCGGTGAGTTTGTCGATGGCGGGGTCGATGTACTGCTCCTTGTCGTAGAGGTCGACGTGGCCGGCCCCCTCGATCCAGTGGAGTTCCTTGGGGCCGGTGGCGCGCTGGTGGATCTCGACGGCCATCCAGGAGGTGACGGCGCGACTGCCGACGATCTGGAGCAGGGGCCGAGGGGCGATGAGCGGGACGGCGTGGAAGGCGTCGAAGGACGCCAGCTTGTCGACGCTCTGCCAGGCGAGGAACTTCGCGGAGCGTTCATGCCGACCGCGGGGCGTGCAGTAGTACTCGAAACCCTCGGCGCCGTGCCGGCCGCCAAGCGCGTGGGCTTCTTCCACGGTCCGGGGGAAAACGGTCATGACGCCGGGGTCCTCACCGCGGGCGGCGGCGGTGCGGGCCTGGGCGGCGGTGTCGAGCAGGCTCTGGAAGACGGCCGGGTCCTGGGTGCCGTCGGCGCCGAGCCGGAACTGGCGAGCGACGTCGACGCCGCAGACGGTGGCGACGGCCCGGACGCGGTGGTCACCGCCGGCGGCGGCGAGGGAGTAGCCGCCGGAGGCACAGATGCCCAGCAGGCCGACGCGTCCGGCGTCGACGCCGTCGCGCGTGGTGAGGTAGGAGACGGCGGCCTTGAAGTCCTCCACGCGCTGACCGGGGTCTTCCAGACCCCGGGGCAGACCGCCGGACTCACCCTGGTACGCGGCATCGAAGGCGAGGGTGACAAAACCGCGCTCCGCCATCCGCCGCGCATAGGTGCCGGAAGCCTGTTCCTTCACACTGGTGCCGGGGTGACCGACCACGAGTGCCGGCCGTGGACCCGACGCCGGAGCGTCGGGGGTGTAGAGGTGTCCGGCGATGGAGATGCCGGCGCTGTCGAAGCTGACGGTGGTCCGGGCCATGAGAAAACTCCCCTGAAACGGTCATGATGGTGTCGTAACGCACCCGCGCGGCGGACTCGGAAGCCGACACCGCCGCGCCGGGCACACCTCCACGTTCCGTCAGCCTCCCCACAAGCGGGAGGGACAGGTTTCTGCCTGGGAAAGAACTTGCCCCCTCACACATGTGCCGTGATCGTCACGGCGCAACGACACTTGAGACCATGACGTCAGACTCCGACTCCCGGGCGGTGGGCGCCTTCCTCAAGGCCCGCCGATCCCGGTTGACACCGCAGGAGTGCGGCCTTCCCCAGACGGACTCCGCCCGCAAAGTCGCCGGACTGCGCCGCGAGGAGGTCGCCCAGCTCGCCGCCATCAGCGTCGACTACTACACACGACTGGAACAAGGCCGCGTCCGGGCATCCGTACCCGTGCTCACCACCCTGGCCCGCGCCCTGCGCCTCGACGACGACCAGCAGCAATACCTCTGCACACTCGCCGGCCGACCCGACGCCCACCCGCACCGCCGCCGGCCCGCCCAACGTCTGCGTCCCGCCATGCGACGTCTACTCGACCAGCTCGCCCAAACCCCCGCGCTCGTCCTGGGCAAACGCCTGGACGTCCTGGCCTGGAACCCCGCAGCCATAGCCCTCTACACCGATTTCGCCGCGATCCCGGCACACCGGCGCAACTACATCCGGCTGCTGTTCACCGACCCGGTGATCCGGCAACTGCACCAGAACTGGTCCCACGACGCCAGGGAAGCCGTCGCCGCACTGCGCATGGAGGCCGCGGCCGACCCCGACGATCCCGAACTCGCCCGGCTCGTCGGCGAACTTTCCCTCCACGACCCCGACTTCTCCGCCTGGTGGGCCGAACACCGCGTCAACAGCGCCAGTTACGGCACCAAGCGCTACCGCCACCACCTCGTGGGCGACCTCACACTCGACTGCGACACATGGACCAGCCCCGACGGCTCCGGACAGCGCCTGATGATCCTTACCGCCGAACCCGGCAGCCCCACCCACGACGCCCTGCGCATCCTCACCTCATGGGCCACCCGCCAACCGAGCCCCGGCCGGACGGAGGACCTGACGCGTAGGCTGCCTGGACACCCGAAGACCGCGCCCACCTCACCTGCCTGACCACCAGGGATGACGATCAACCCGGCTGTGGAGATCCCGATCGTCCTGGTTGGCCGATGGAACAAGGCGCCCGTATCCAGGAGGTGGCGGCCCCCGCTCTGCCTGGCCGGTATCTCGCCCCTGCCCCCGGCCATGAGACGTCCTGTGGGCTGCGCGCCACTGGATGGCGCGCAGCCCACAGGTGTTCCTTGTGGGGGCTCAGAGCCTTGTGCTAGCGCCTACCCCTCTCGTCGGGGGAGTCGAGTTCAGGTGTCGGTCGACTTCTTGATCTTCTCGGCGGCTTCCTGTGTCTTGCCATGGAGTTCTTCGGCCTTGCCTTCTGCTTGCAGGCGTCGGTTGCCGGTGGCCTTGCCGGTGGTCTCCTTCGCCTTTCCCTTGAGCTGTTTGGCCTTGCCCTGTGCCTTGCTCATGGCTCTGCCTTCCTTCCTGCTGCGATAGTGGTGTGGTTTTCCTTCCGTCACGCCGGGCGTGCCTCCCCCTTGGGGGCCTCGAACAGCAACGGACGCCGCGTCTGTTGTCGGTGGTGCGCCGGGCAGGGGAGTGTTCGCCAGTCTCCCCCGGCTGTCGGATGGTGGCAGTGCCACCGATCGCTGTATTTGCGTGCCACCCCGCTTCTACCAGTAGTGCCGGTGGCCGCCGATCGCGTGTCCGGCTGCACCGAGGACCCATAGGGCGGCGCCGATGACGAGCAGGGCTGCACCGATGGTCCACAGGATGGAGATGCCGGTCAGGAATCCGATGACGAGGAAGAGGATCCCGAGGACGATCACGATGCCCTCCACTTGTAGGGAAAGTCTCTCAACCGCCCTCCTACCCTCGTTCCTTCAGAACATGGCCCTGCGTGGGCCGACCCGTACGGGAACGGACCCACGCCTCCACCAACCACGTCCGGCACCCGGCCAATGGTGCTCCTGCGCGTCCCACGATTGCCGAGTTCGGCCAGCCGGACGGCGCGGCCGGGGACCTTGTATGTCAGCGCGCTCGGCGACTGTGATCGACGCGACGTCGGTGATTCAGCCCGGCCTTCTGCCCGACATTCCTGCCGGGTTCGGCCATCGTCCCGGCCACCGACGCGGACACGTTGGCCCGGCGCGCCGACACGCGGCACGAAGCGGCCGGGCACGACGCGGCCCGGCGCAGCCTCGGCCGCGTACCGCTCACTTCCGTGCCACGGCCGAACCGGCGGTCACGCCGCCGTCGACGACGACGGTCTGGCCGGTGACATAGCCGGACAGCGGACTCAGCAGCCAGGCGGCCGCGTTGGCCACCTCCTCGCAGGATCCCAGCCGGCCCAGCGGCGCCCGGCGGGCCCGCTGGTCCAGCGCGTCCGGATCGCGGTAGAGGTCGCGCAGCAGTGGCGTGTCGGTGGAGCCGGGGCTGACCACGTTGACGCGGATGCCGTCACCCGCGTACTGCAGTGCCGCGGACTTGCTCAGCCCGATCACGGCGTGCTTGGTCGCCGAGTACAACGGGCTCTGGGCGTGGCCGATGTGCCCCGCCACCGAGGCGCAGTTGACGACGGCCCCGCCGCCGGTGGTCAGCATGGCCCCGATCTGGGCCCGCATGCACGCCCACACCCCGCGCAGATTGGTGCCCACCACGCTGTCGAAGTTCCCGGCCGTGTCCTGGTGCAGCGGGCCGAACGCGCCGAACGTGCCCGCGTTGTTGAACGCCCCGTCCAGCCGCCCGAACCGGTCGAGGGCCTCGGCCACGCACGCGTCGACCCGCGCCTCGTCCGCCACGTCGCAGGGCGCCACCAGGACCTCGGAGGCGGGCAGGCCCTCGGCGGTCTCCCACAGGGCCTCCGCCCCGCGGCCGACGAGGACGACCCGCGCGCCGAGCCCCACGAACAGCCGGGCCGCCGCCCGGCCGATCCCGCTTCCCGCTCCGGTGACCATCACGACCCGCTGGTCGAGTTCCAGGTTCATGGGGTGACCCACTCCGTTCGTGTCCAGCAGATGTTTGTGTCCATCAGATGTGCAGTCCGCCGTTGACGTCGACGACCGTGCCGGTGGTGTAGCCCGCGTGCTCGCCGCACAGGTGCCGCACCATTCCCGCCGCCTCGGCGACGGTCCCGAAGCGGCCGGCCGGGATGTGGCTGACCCGCTCGGCGGTCCAGCTCTCGGGTCGGTCCTCCCAGGCCCGGCGAATGCGCTCGGTGCCGATGACCCCGTGCGCGACCGCGTTGACCGTGATGCCGTGCGGCGCCAGTTCGAAGGCGCACTGCTTGGTGAACCCGATGACGCCCGCCTTGGCCGCGACGTACGCCGCGTTGCTGAAGCGGGTGTACGTACGGCCCGCCACCGACGCGAGGTTGACGACGCGCCCCCAGCCCGCGGCGACCATCGCGGGCACGCACAGCCGCGTCAGGGTGAACACGCTCGTCAGGTTGTGGGTGACCGCGTGCTCGAGGTCGGCCTCCGTCAGCTCGGTCAGGGGGCGCGGCCGGGTGTCCCCGCCGACGCCGTTGACCAGCACACCGGGCCGCAGGTCGGCCGGCAGCGCGGCGAACGCCGCCTCCAGCGCCCGTACGTCGGTCACGTCGGCCACCAAGGGGTCGCAGGCCAGCCGGTCGCCGAGCTCCCCGGCGACGCGCCGCACCGCCTCCGCGTCGTGGTCCACCAGGATCAGCCGCATGCCTTCGGCGGCCAGGCCCCGGGCCACCTCGGCGCAGATCCCGCCGCCGGCGCCCGTGAGCAGGGCCACGTCGCGTTGCGCTGTCACCGTCATGTCGTCCTCCAGCCGGTGTCCGGCCGCCATGTCGCCAGGCACCTCGTGTGCCGCAGCAGTTCCTCGGTGGGCTCGACGCCGGTGCCCGGACCGGGCAGCGGCAGTACCCGGTACGCGGTCCGGTCGACCGCGAACGCGGGCCGGGTCAGCGGCTCGGGAAACCACTCGTCTCCCCGCCCGGCCTCCACCGTTCGCCACGGCCCCCAGCCTGTCGCCAGTGCCCGGCCCGCCGCCCACAGCGGGCCGACCTCCGCCACGTGCACTCCCAGCTGGCAGCCGACACCCAGCTCGTGGGCGAGCGACGCCAGCCGGGCCGCCGCGAAGACGCCCCCGCACTTGGACAGCCGTACGTTGACGTGGCTCGCCGCGCCGGTCTCCACGGCCGCCCGTAGATCGGCCGGACCCGTGCACGACTCGTCGAGCATCACGGGCAGCCCGGTGCGCCGCCGCAGCCGGGCCAGCTCCGCCCACGATCGGGCGGCCAGGGGCTCCTCGATCCAGGCCACCCCCGCGAGGTCGTCCGCGATCCGCTCGGCGTCCCCGGGCGACCAGCGGCCGTTGACGTCCAGGGAGATCCCGGTGTCCGGGCCCAGCAGCTCACGGGCCCGCCGCAGCCGCTCCACGGCCGCGTCCGGGTCCGCCACCTTGATCTTGACGTGCCGCAGGGCCGCCCTCGCCTCCGGCGTCAGCTCCTCCAGCGCCGCCGTGACGTCACGGGACAGATGGACGACCAGGCTCACGGCCGCCGCGCCGGCGCGCGGCACCCCGGCGGGCCGCTTCGGCACGTCCCGTACGTCCGGCACGTCCAACACGTCGACCAGGGGCCGGCCGAAGTGCCGGCCCACCGCGTCGAGCAGAGCGATCTCCAGCGCCGCCGCGGCCGACGGGCCGCAGGCGAGTGCGGACGGCCGGAGCGCGGACGGCCGGAGTGCGGCCGGACTCAGCGCGGCGATCGACGCGACGGCGCCGTCGAACGACGTCCAGTCGATCCGCCCGGCCAGCGCGGCCGGATCGCAGGCCCGTACCGCGGCCGCCGCGCCCTCCAGCGTCTCGCCGGTGACATAGCCGCGCGGCGCCCCCTCGCCCCAGCCGCGCGCCCCGTCCAGGTCCAGTTCGACGAGCAGGGACTCCGACCGGCGGCGGGACCGGGTGGCGTGGTCGAAGGCCGTGGCCATCGGTACGGTCGCGGTGTGCACACGTATCCGCCGGATCACACGGCCTCCCGGACCCGGGCGGCGAGCCAGTCCCAGTACGCGGTCCTGACGCCGGTGAACTCGAGGTAGTGCCGGTCCGTGGCGAAGACCCGCTCGCCGGCCGTGGGCGCCAGCCGGGCGAGCACCGCCCGCGCGGCGTCCAGATCGATGATCGGGTCGTGGGCGGGCATCGCGACGTCGATGGGCAGCGCCGTCCGGGGGGAGCCGTCGACGTAGCGGTCCTCGAGACGGACGAGCGTCCCCTGCGTGGCCGCGGTGATCTGCCGGAGCATCAGGGGATCGCCGGCCAGGAACGCCCGGTATCCGGGCAGGTCCGTGTAGTCGCCGTCGGAGAGGCCCACCTCCTGGGGTGCCGTCCCCGTGCGGGTGCGGCGCTCCTCCAGCGCCGCCGGGGCCTGGCGCGAGCGCTGCTGCCCCAGCGCCGGCGCGCACAGGATCAGCTTCCGTACCGGCAGCGCGTGTTCGCACCACAGGGCGGTCAGTACGCTGCCGCCCAGGCTCTGCCCGAGGGCGACCAGGCCGCGCCCGTGGGTGTCGTCGGCCACGGCCCGCAGAGCACGCGCGTAGTCGTCGAGGACCTGTCCGGACGACGGCAGATGACCGCGTTCGCCTCCGCTGCGCCCGGAACCCCGGCGGTCCAGGACGTGGACGTCGACACCTCGTGCTGCCAGCTCGGGACCGGTCTCGTACAGCCATCCGGCGTGGCTCTGGATGCCGTGGACGTAGAACAGCGCGGCGGTGGTACCGGGGGCGGTCCACCGGTGGAGGGCGAGTGGGGTGCCGTCGGAGGCGGTCAGGGTGCTGATGGTGTGCACGGCCGTCCCCCTCAGTACCGGACGAGGTTGACGTCCGGGTCGAGCCGGACGTCGACCAGGAGCGGGCCGTCGAGTTCGGGGAGCAGTGCGCCCACCGCGTCGAGTTCCTCGGTGCGGCGGACGGTCAGCGCCCGCGCGCCCATGGTGGTGGCGAGGGCCGCCAGGTCCGGCCAGGCGAAGGCCGAGTGGGCCGGGTCGTACCCGTGGTTCTTGAGCTTGTAGTGCTCCGCGCCGTAGGCGCCGTCGTCGAGCACCACCACGACGAGCGGAAGCCTTTCGCGCACCGCCGTGGTGAACTCGGCGAGGTGCATCATGAAACCGCCGTCGCCGAGGGTGGCGACCACCGGCCGGCCCGCGCCCGCGAGCGCCGCGCCGATCGCCCCGGCCAGGCCGAGCCCGATCGAGCCGAAGCCGCCCATGGTGGTGAAGTGCAGCGGGTCGGCGACCCGGAGATGGGGCCAGACGCCCACGTTGAACCGGCCGATGTCGCTGACGACCGTGCGCCGTTCGGGAAGCACCCGGTCGAGCCGGATCATCGCCGACCGGATGTCGACGGTGTCCGCGCCGCCGAGGTCGGTGAAGTCGGCCTCCGGGGCGAAACCGGCCAGTGCCTTCTCGGTCCGCTCGGCCCAGTGCCGGTTCCCGCCGTGACCCGCCCGCTCCAGCAGGGAGTCCATCGCGAGCGCGGTGAGCCGGGCGTCGCCGGCCACGGCTTCGTCGACGGGGGTGTACGAGCCGAACCGGCCCGGGTCGGTGTCCACGTGCACGATCCGCTTGCCCCTGGTGAGGTCGCCGTTGAGCGCGGTCCACATGTTGAGGGAGGCGCCGAAGGCGATCACACAGTCGGACTCGGCGATGACGGTGCCCGCGACGCTGTGCGCGAGGCTGCCGAAGATACCGATGTCACGGGGGTGACCGGCGAACATCTCCTTGCCGAGGACGGTGGTGGCCAGGGCCGCGCCGATCCGGTCGGCCAGTGCGACCAGGCTGTCGCGCGCCCCGGAGACGGCCGCGCCGTGCCCGGCGAGGATCAGCGGCCGCTTCGCCGAGCCGATCAGGCCGAGCGCGCCGTCGAGCGCCCGCGCCGCCGGGGGCGCCGGCTCCGGCGGGGGCACCGGAAGGGTCACGGGCGGCTGCGCGCCCGCCTCGGCCGCCATGAAGCCGATCGGGGCGTTCAGGACGACCGGCCGGCGCTCGGCGACGATCCGCCGTACCGCCCGGTCGAGGTCGCGGACCAGCGACGCCGGTTCGTAGACCCTCTCGTAGCCCGCGCCCGCCGCCTTGGTGACCGTCTCGATGTCGAAGTGGTGGAAATGACTGGGGATCAGCGGCGGATCACCCGTGATCAGCAGGACCTGGCTGTGGCTGCGGACGGCCTCGACCAGGGAGGTGAGCGTGTTGGTGAACGCGGGCCCGTGGGTCACCGAGGCAACCCCGAGCCGACCGGACATCCGCGCGTAGCCGTCGGCCATGGCCACCGCGCCGGCCTCGTGGGTCACGGCGACGAACCGCCCGCCCGCGTCGGCGAACGCGGGGAGATAGAGGAGGTTGGCGTTGCCCATCAGCCCGAAGAGGGTGTCGACGCCGTGCCGGGCCAGGGCGTCCGCCAGCGCTTGGTAGACCTTCATCGTTGCCCTTCGATCGTGGTGGGTGCCGGCCAGGCGGGGTCGTCGTGGTCCACGGGCGCGGGACCGGGCGGAGGCGCGCCGCGCAACAGCGAGCGCAGATGGTTGCCCGTGATCAGCACGGTCGTGTCGGCGTACGACTGCTCGACGACCATCCCCCGGGCGCCGACCTGTGGATGCCGTACCGCCCGGGTCAGGTCGTGCAGGGGTGCGGTGGGTATCCCGTCCCCGTCGGCGAGCACCGGGCCGTCGTCGGTCTCGACGATCCGTGGCGTCCGTACGGGAGCGTCGTCGAACCAGCTGTCCTGGGTCGCCCACACCGCCGCGTCGAACAACGCCACGTCGGCGCCGGCGCCGTGACCGGTGCGCAGCCGGACGTAGGACGACACGGTGACGGCGGCGGCGGCGAGATAGGCCCCGAGCACGTCGGCGCTGGACACCGGCGTGCGCAGCGGGGTGCCGGTGGCGCCGCCGAGCAGGCGCATCATCCCGGACTCGGCCTGGATCACGGTGTCGACGCTGCGGTCGGCGGCGGCCAGGCCGTGGCCCGTCACCGCGCAGTGCACGACGCCGTACCGGGACAGCACCCGCCCGGGGGAGATGCCGGTGGCGTCGAGGGTGTCGGCGGCCAGGTTGGTGAGCAGGACGTCGGCGCCGCCGAGCAGTTCGTCGAACGTCGCCCGGTCCGCCGGGTCGGCGAGGTCGAGACGGCAGGAACGCTTGCCCGCGTTGTTGACGAGGTACAGATAGCCGACCCCGCCCACGCTCTGCGCCAGACGCCGGGAGCCCTCGCCGTGCGGCGGTTCGACCTTGAGCACGTCGGCGCCCAGCTGCGCCAGCAGCCGGCCCGCGTGCGGCCCCGCCGTGTACGAACCGAACTCCAGCAGGCGGACCCCGAGGAGCGGGGGCGCGCCGCGCGGTATCCGCTCCCACAGGCGGCCCTGCCGGGGGAGAGGCTCGGGCGTGGCGCGCGTGTCCGGCGAAGCCGGTGCGCCTGGTGCGTCCGGCACTTCCGGGACGAGGGAGCGCAGTGGGCCGCGCGGCTCGTGGTGCGGCCCGGCCACCAGACCCCGGCGCCGGGCGGCCGCCCCGTACCGGACGTCCCGGGGCGCGGCCGCCGGCGCGCAAGGGATGCCCTCGGCACGCAACAGGGTGACCACCTCGTGCGCCGCGCGCTCGCCGGTCCACGCGGCGATGACGGCGTCGAGTTCGTCCGCGTGGGCGACCCGGGCGGGGGTGTCGGCGAAGCGCGGGTCGTCGAGGAGCTCCGTGCGGCCGGTGACCTTGACGAGCCGGTGCCACATCGTCTCGCCCATCGTGCAGATGACGACGGGGGCGTCGCGGCAGGGGTAGCTGTTCCAGGGAGCGGCCATTCCGTGCCGGTTGCCGGTCCGCCGGGGTGGCCGGCCGGTGAGCGCGACGCTCGGCAGGAGGGTGCCGACATGGGTGAGGAGACTGTCGAACTCGGCGATGTCGAAGTAATCGCCCCCGCCTCCGCGGTCACGGCCGATGAGCCCGGCCGTGACGGCGATCAGGCCGGACAGCGCGGCGGTGCGGGCGGCGAGTCCCACGGTCGCGGTGACCGGGGGATCCCCGTCGGCGCCGGTGGCCGCCGTGATACCGGCCAGCGCCTGCAGGGTCGCTTCGGTGGCCGGGGTGTCGCGCAACGGACCGCTGAGGCCGAACGCGCTGATCCGTACGGTGACGAGCTCCGGGTGGGCGGCTGCCAGCTGTCGCGGGCTCAGGCCGCGCGCGGTGAGCCGCGCACCGCCCGCCGCGTCGCACACCAGGACGTCGGCCCGGTGAAGGAGCCGTTCCATGTTCTCCCCCGCGGCGGGTGCGGCCGCGCCGGCACGTAACCACCGCTCGAAACCGTCGGAGGGCGCCGGGAGCTCACCGACCGGGATCGTCAGTGCTCCCAGATCGGCGAGGATCCGGCAGAGTAGTGCCGCCGCCCTGTCCTCGCACGCGGTGATGACGGTGATGCCGCCCAGCGGCCCCGCCCTGTTCATTTCGTCCCCCTAGACATGCGCTCCCGGCCGCGACGCCACATGTTCAAGTGGCGTGTTCAAGTGTTCACCGGGTCTTTGCGTGATATCGCCTCGACCGGATTCGGGATTCCGGGATCGCTCAGGCGGCGACGGTATCACCGCCCCTCGGGGAAGCCAATGGTTCTTTTCTACGAAGGACTATTGGCGCGTACATACAGCATGCCTTTCCGGTGGTCAACGCTTTGGTGGAGATTTGACCCCGGGGTGTGGGGTGCCCCTGTGAGGTGTCGAAGGTGACCGCCCCTGACAAGGAAGTTGTCTAAACCAACGCGTCGTTATGTGACCTGGATCACTTGATCAACTTGTTGACGGTGCGTCGTTTCCGCTGGCACGGTTGGCCGCGACGCTTCATAAGGAATTCACAAAGGGCGTCTGTTTCGCATCGGGCGTGATCCGGAGGGAAGCATTGCGGGGGAAGCGCTTTTCCAATCGTTTCTGTGAGTCCATTTCATGACGCACGAAAGTAAATTCTCACGTGCGTGGGACAATTCCGATCCACTGGTCGTCCTGGGCGCCGGACGTCTCATCGAAGACCGGCACCGGGCCTGTTCGGCCACCCCGGCCGAACGGCTGCTGGAAGCGGCCCGGACCGCCGTCGAACAAGCGGGAATCGACCCGACGGCACTGCGCGAGCACCGGACCGGCGTGATCGCCGGAACCCTCGGCCGCGCCGGCGCCACCGGTGAACTCGCCGGCCATTTCGGCCTCACCGGCCCGACGATCTCACTGAACACCACCGACACACCCGCGCTCGCCGCGCTCCACCTCGCCACCCAGACACTGCGCGCCGACGCGTGCTCGTTCGTACTCCTCGGCGCGGAAAAGGCTGACGAGACGGGCGCGTTGCTGATGGCCCGACTCTCCGTCGCACACACGGCACGAGCCCGGGTGCTCGCGGTCGTACGCGGCTCGGCCGTCGTACACACGGGTTCCTCGGGCGACCCCGAGCGGGCCACCGCCGACGCGCTGGCAGCCGGAGGACTGACGCCCGACGACATCGCCCCGCAGACCGCCACCGGCCTCACCGCGGCGATTGACACCGTACGCACCCTTCAGAGCGACACACCGCGCACCGTGGGAATATCCGAGTCCGGCGCCGACGGCACCACCGCGCACGTGATCCTCCAACACCCCCGTGTCGCGACCGCCGCCACCGAACTCCCCTGGGTGCTCACCGCCGAAGGCCCCCGAGCCCTACGGGCCAAGGCCGCGGCACTGGCCGCCCACCTCGACACCAACCCCGCACCACCCGCCGACGTCGCCCGCACCCTGCTCACCACCCCGCCCGCCCCTCGGCGAGCCGTCGTCGTGGGACGCGAGCGGACCGAACTGCGCCGGGGACTGACCACACTCGCCACCGACGGCAGCGCACCCCACCTGATCAGCGGCACCGCCATCGACGACCCCCGACCGGTCTTCGTCTTCCCCGGCCAGGGCTCCCAATGGGCCGGCATGGCGGCAGAACTGCTGGAAACCTCCGAGGTCTTCCACGACAGCGTCCAGGCCTGCGCGAACGCCCTCTCGGAGTTCGTCGACTGGTCACTGCTCGACGTCCTGCGCGAGACACCCGGAGCACCACCGCTGCGCCGCGTCGACGTCCTGCAACCCACCCTCTGGGCGACGATGGTCTCCCTCGCCGAACTCTGGCGCTCCCACGGCGTCCGGCCCGCCGCCGTCGTCGGCCACTGCTACGGAGAGATCGCCGCCGCACACGTCGCCGGCGGACTGAGCCTGCGCGACGCCGCACGCCTGCTCGCCCGGCGCAGCCGGGCCTGGCTGCGCCTCGTCGGCAAAGGCACGGTCATCTCCGTCGGCACCTCCGCGGAGGAGATCACCCGCCACCTGGCGGCCTGGCCCGACTCGGTCGAACTGGCGGCGGTCAACGGACCGCGATCCGTGGCCCTCGCCGGCCCGCCCGACGTGCTCGACGACATGGTCGCCGAACTCACCGCACAGAACGTGTACGCCAAACGGATCCCCGGCGTGGACACCGTGGGCCACTGCTCGCAGGTCGACATCCTGCGCGACCACCTGCTGGACGTGCTGCGCCCCGTCTCCCCGACGAACTCCGACGTCCCCTTCTACTCCACGGTGGACGGCACGCGCCGCGACACCGCCACCCTGGACACCGACTACTGGTACCTCAACACCCGCAGCCAGGTCCGGTTCCACGACGCCATCCGCTCCTTGCTCACCGCCGGCCACAGGGCGTTCATCGAGGTGAGCCCCCACCCGCTGCTCGCGATGTCCATCGAGGACACCGCCGCCGAGCTGGGCATCCGCGACGTGGCCGTCGTGGGCACCCTCCGCCGAGGCCAGGGCGGCACCCGCCGGGTGCTGACCGCGCTGGCCGAGGCGTACACCCGGGGCATGGACGTCGACTGGTCGCCCACTCTCGCGGGCACGGACTCCGAGTACATCGACCTGCCGGAACTCTCGGCCGCCGACGGCGGGGACGACAACGACGGGGACGGCAACGGCGCCCGTCCGTCCTGGGCGGAGGGCCTCGCCGCCCTCCCCGGCGCCGAGCGGACGGCCGCCCTGGTCGATCTCGTCCGGGGCACGGTCGCCGAGGTACTGGAGGAGGAGTCCGCCGACGCGATCCACGCCGAGGCGGCGTTCAAGGAGATCGGCCTCGGCTCACTGACAGCCGTGCGACTGCGCAACCGGCTCAACGCCGCCACCGGCCTGTACCTCCCGACCACGGTCGCCTTCGACCACCCCACCCCCGCCGCCCTGGCCCACTACCTGGAGAGTGTCCTGTTCGGGCACGGCACGAGCCCGGACGCCCCGGTGCTCGCCGCCATCGAACAGGCGGAGGCGGCCCTCGCACAGCTGCCGGCCACCGAAGGCGCCTCCACCCAGCGGATCCAGGCACGCCTCGAAGCCCTGCTGGCCAGACTCCGACGCACCGGCGGCGACACGGCCGAAGCAGGGGACGGGGACGACTCGGCATCGGTCGCCGACCCCTTCGAGTCGGCCGACGACGAGGAGATGTTCGCCCTCATCGGCGAGCGGTTCGGCATCTCCTAGAGCCGGCCGGCCTCCCCGGTCTCCGCTCCCACTCCACAGCCCATCAGCTTCATACGCGGCTTCGACGGCCGCGCGCTGCCCACCCGCCCCCACCCCAGTCCTCGTCGAAGGCGGATTTCCCCATGGCACACGAAGACAAGCTCCGCTATTTCCTCAAACGCGTCAGCGCCGAGCTCGACGAGGCACAGCGGCGTGTGCGCGAGCTGGAGGACGGCGACCGCGAGCCCATCGCCATCGTCGGCATGAGCTGCCGCCTGCCCGGCGGCGTGCGCTCGCCCGAGGACTTCTGGGAACTGATCGAGGCGGGTGGCGACGCGGTCTCCGGCTTCCCCGCCGATCGCGGCTGGGATGTACCGAACCTCTACGACCCCGACCCGGACACCCCCGGCAAGTCGTATGTGCGTGAAGGCGGATTCCTCCATGACGCGGGGGAGTTCGATGCCGAGTTCTTCGGTATCTCGCCGCGTGAGGCGTTGGCGATGGATCCGCAGCAGCGGTTGTTGCTGGAGTGTTCGTGGGAGGCGATCGAGCGGGCGCGGATGGATCCCCGGTCCCTGCGCGGCACCCGCACCGGCGTCTTCGCCGGCACTAACTGGCAGGACTACAACACCCTGCTGCTGCGCGCCGACGACCGGTCCCAGAGCTACCTGGCCACCGGAGCCTCCGGCAGCGTGCTCTCCGGCCGGATCTCCTACACACTGGGCCTCGAAGGCCCCGCGATCACCGTCAACACCGCCTGCTCGTCCTCGCTCGTGGCCATGCACCTGGCCGCCCAGGCACTGCGGTCGGGGGAGTGCGGGCTTGCCCTGGCCGGCGCCGTCACGGTCATGTCGACACCCCAGCTTCCCGTGGCCTTCTCCCGGCAGCGGGGGCTGGCCGTCGACGGACGCTCCAAGGCGTTCTCCGCGACGGCAGACGGCATGGGCTTCGGCGAGGGCGTCGGCGTGCTGGTACTGGAACGCCTCTCCGACGCCCGGCGGAACAGCCATGAGGTACTGGCCGTGATCTGCGGTTCCGCGCTCAACCAGGACGGCGCGTCCAACGGCCTCACGGCACCCAACGGCCCGTCGCAGCAGCGCGTCATCGAGGCGGCGTTGGCGAACGCGCGGCTGATGCCCTCGGACGTGGACGCGGTGGAGGCGCACGGCACGGGCACCAGGCTCGGCGACCCGATCGAGGCGCAGGCACTGTTGACGACGTATGGTCAGGGGCGGCCGGAGGGCCGGCCGTTGTGGCTGGGGTCGGTGAAGTCCAACATCGGTCATGCGCAGGCCGCC